>JBFRWL010000491.1:0-26455 GCA_051439565.1 Prochloraceae cyanobacterium | reverse complement strand
AAATTGAGGCGATCGAACCGGGAGGCATAAGTGTAACAGCATTTCCTCACGCCGCCACCTTATATTTACTAGCAACTCAGGAGGGAGAGAAGAAAAATTTTGACTGGCAAATTAACCATACTTGGTGTAAAAATTTTGCCTTAGTAGTAGAAAATTATCGCGGTTTAGACGATCTTGAAGATCATCTTCATGCTGCTACTTGTAAGGTTACTTTGCAGCCAGGAGAGTTTTTTACAGTCGTTGCTAGTTCACAAAGCCATCCCAAATTAGATAGTAAAATCGCGCTCAATAGCAGACAAGATTACGATCGACAAATATTGAAGCGTTGGTACTCAACTCATAATCTTGCTACCGATCGCGTACCTAGTTGGATCGAACAATTAGTACTCGCTGCAGAGCAATTTATTGTCGATCGCTCTTTAACTGACGAACCAGAAGGAAAAACAATCATTGCAGGTTATCCCTGGTTTACTGATTGGGGAAGAGATACGATGATTAGTCTACCAGGATTAACATTAGCTACAGGTCGTTTGGAAATTGCTCGCAAGATTTTGAGTACTTTTGCCAAGTATGTCGATCGCGGTATGTTACCCAATTTATTCCCCGATGCTGGAGAGGTACCAGAATACAATACTGTTGATGCTACTCTCTGGTATTTTGAGGCAATTCGTGCCTATTATCAAGCCAGTCGAGATCGAGAATTTCTCGCTGAATTATTTCCTTTGTTAGTAGAAATTATTGACTGGCACGTTAAAGGAACTCGCTATAAAATTCATCTAGATCGGGATGGTTTAATTTATGCTGGCGAACCAGGAGTACAGCTGACTTGGATGGATGCCAAGGTGGGAGATTGGGTTGTTACCCCGCGTATTGGCAAACCAGTAGAAGTAAATGCTCTCTGGTACAATGCTTTAGTCTGTATGGCGCATTTTGCTCTAATTTTGCATAAATCTGCCTCGGAATACGAGCGAATGGCAGCTAGGACGAGAGAAGCTTTTCAACGATTTTGGCACGATGCTGAGGGTTATTGCTATGACGTATTAGATACGCCAGAAGGAGACGATCTATCTTTGCGTCCCAATCAGATTTTTGCTGTTTCCTTACCTGCTATGAATTTTGCTTCTCTTCTGAGTGAAAAACAACAACGAAGTGTAGTGGATAAGGTGGCTCAAACTTTATTAACTTCTTACGGGTTGCGATCGCTAACTCCCAATCATCCCAATTACACCGGACGCTACGGAGGTGATCAATTGCAGCGAGATGGTACGTATCATCAGGGTACTACCTGGGGATGGTTAATCGGTCATTTTGTCCAAGCTCACTTGAAAGTCTATCAAAATCCGGCTTTAGCTCGTAGTTTCCTCGAACCAATGGCAAATCATATTCAAGATGGTTGTGTGGGTAGTATCAGCGAAATTTTCGACGGCGATGTACCGTTTACACCCAGAGGATGTTTTGCTCAAGCTTGGAGTGTTGCCGAAGTTTTACGTGCTTGGCTCATTACTTTTGGCTGTTAGCTGAATGCCCCTCTTTCTATTTCATAGGAATTACATATACCCAATCGCGGTAATTTGGTTCGCGATTTTCTGTAATTGCTGTCAGTTTTTCTTTGAGTTTTTCGGTAATTGGTCTGCTTATTGGCAAGTGATAATTTTCAATTCTTTTGACGGGAGTAATCTTAGCTGCAGTACCGCTTAGGAAAACTTCATCAGCAATCAAAAGTTCTGATTTATCTATAGGTCTTTCTCTAATTGCTAAGCCTAAATCTTGGGCAATAGTCAGAATACTATCTCTAGTTATCCCTTCGAGAATATCTTGATCGAATCCAGGAGTAATTATTTGTTTATTTCTAACGATAAATATATTCATGCCACTAGCTTCGCACACTTTCCCCTGAGCATTGATTAAAATCGCCTCATCAAACCCAGATTCCACAGCTTCAGTTTTAGCTAAAGAAGAGGTAATATAAGCTCCACTAATCTTACCTCTAAGGGGTAAACTTCTATCTTCCTGGCGATACCAAGAACTAATGCGACAGCTAATACCTTCAGGAGGTAAATAATCTCCTAATTCTAAACCATAGATAAAAAAATCTTTTTCTATTTTATGCAGTCTGGGAGCAATACCTAAGCTTGAAGTATAAATAAAAGGTCTGATATAAAAAGAAGTATCTGGTCTATTTTTCTTGACAAAATCGACGATCTTACTCTCAATTTCATCGGCTGATAAATTATAGTTAAGAAACTTAGCACTGTTACTTAATCTTTGACAATGACGGTTTAATCTAAATAGTAAAATTTGCTCTGGGTTTTGTGGATCGGGGATTCCTCGCAATCCAGCAAAAGCTCCTGTTCCGTAATGTAAAGCATGAGTAGCAATAGAAATTTTAGCCTGTTCAAAAGGGATAAATTGGTTTTGGAAGTAAGCAATAGGCAGAAAATTATGCATATTGGTAATGGTTTTTCTCTCTGACAATAACTTGTTAATTATGCTTCAAACTATAAACTATAACTTAGTTTGGCTAAGATTAACAGCTTTAGTTGTTTATTTTAAGAATTGATATTACTTTTTATAGGTTTTGTAGAGCTTTTGTTTCTAATTCTGTCCCGTAGCGCCACTGGCCTGGTTCTAGACCTTTTAAGCTCAGTTGATTAACTTGCTGTCTTTTAGCTATACTGATCGCCACTCGCACTAAGCGCAAAGTAGGAAATCCCACTGCTGCTGTCATGCGCCGCACTTGTCGATTGCGTCCTTCTGTTAGGGTAATTTCCAGCCAGCAGGTAGGCACGTTTTTGCGATAACGAATAGGAGGATAGCGAGGCGGTAAAGGTGGTTCTTCAGGTAATTTTCGCACGATCGCCGGGCGAGTTCGATAATCTTTAATATACACTCCTTCGCGCAGGCGATTAAGTGCTTCTGCATCGGGAATGCGTTCCACCTGTACCCAATAAGTGCGCGGATGAGCAAACTTGCGATGAGAGAGGCGATGTTGCAAGCGACCGTTGTTAGTCAGCAATAGTAGTCCTTCGCTATCTAGATCGAGTCGTCCCACTGGGTAAACCGATCGCACCGGAATATAGTCTTTGAGAGTACTGCGTTTGCTTGCATCACTGCCGTTGTCAGTAAACTGACACAATACTCCGTAGGGTTTGTAGAACAAAATATAATAATCTTTGGCTGGAATCGAGATTGCCATTGTCAGGGAGAGGGGGAGAGGGGAGACAAGGGAGATAGATTTACTTCCCTTGGACTCCAAACAAATTGTTTCCGCCTTGAAGGGGGAAGTTCTTACCGATAACTTAACCTTCTGCCTTACCCGAAGAATGGTTATTTTCTACTTCTGCTACTACTAAGATAGTCTTGAGAACAGAATCGGGATTGAGGCTGATCGAGTCAATACCTAATTCGACTAGAAACCGAGCAAATTCAGGATAGTCGCTAGGTGCTTGACCGCAAATGCCAATTTTGCGACCTTTCTTTTTGGCAGCTTCAATTGCCATCTTGACCATTCGCTTCACCCCTGGATCGCGTTCGTCAAACAACCCAGCTACTAAAGCAGAATCGCGATCGAGACCTAGAGTTAGTTGCGTCAGGTCGTTGGAACCAATCGAAAAACCGTCGAAGACTTCGCCAAACTCATCTGCCAAAATAACGTTGCTGGGCAACTCGCACATTACGTATACTTCTAAACCATTTGTACCCCTTTCTAGACCGTGTTTGACCATTTCTGCTAGCACTTGTCGCCCTTCTTCTGGAGTGCGACAGAAAGGAATCATGGGAATAACATTAGTTAAACCCATTTCGTCTCGCACTTGTTTGAGGGCTTGGCATTCGAGAGCAAAAGCTTCCCGGTATTTAGGATCGTAATAGCGGGAGGCACCGCGCCAACCTAACATGGGGTTTTCTTCTTTCGGTTCAAACTGCTGACCGCCCAAGAGATTGGCATATTCGTTAGTTTTGAAGTCAGATAGGCGCAGGATTACTGGTTTGGGATAGAAAGCAGCGGCGATCGTACCTACTCCCCTAGCTAATTTATCGACAAAGAACTGGGGCTTGTCCTGATAGTGCTTGGTTAATTCGGCAATTTCAGCTTTGACCGATTCATCTTGCAATTGATCGAAGTGAATTAATGCTAATGGATGTGCTTTGATGTGGTTAGCAATGATAAATTCCAGACGGGCTAAGCCTACCCCATCGCAGGGAATACCTGCCAGAGAAAATACTTGTTCGGGATTGCCCACGTTCATTAAGATTTTGGTGCGGGTGCTGGGCAATTTTTCTAAAGCAGTCTCTTTAACTTCAAAGGGTAGTAGACCTGAATAAACTTTACCTTCTTCTCCCTCACAACAGGAAATAGTTACCTCTCGACCAGTTTTAACCGTCTCGGTAGCATTGCCACAGCCGACGATCGCCGGGATCCCCATTTCGCGAGCAATAATCGCTGCATGACAGGTGCGTCCCCCTTGGTTAGTGACGATCGCGCTGGCTTTTTTCATGATCGGTTCCCAATCTGGATCGGTGCGATTGGTGATTAGTACTTCTCCTGGTTTAAACAGGTGAATTTTATTCGCCTCCAGAATAACGTGGGCTACTCCCTGACCGATCGCACTGCCAACGCTGCGACCTGTGGTTAAAACTTCGCTGCGTTCTTTGAGTTGATAGGTTTTGAGAATGGTGGCAGATTTCTGAGATTGAACGGTTTCTGGTCTGGCTTGAACCACAAACAGTTCCCCTGTAATCCCGTCTTTTGCCCACTCGATATCCATGGGGGTATTGGTCCCCCGTACCTGGGAGTAGTGGTCTTCAATTTGAACTGCCCAGCGTGCCAAGTGCAAGGCTTCCTCGTCGTTCAGACAAAACCGTTCTCGGTCTGCTTCTGGTACGGCAATATTTTTGGTTAATTTTGAGCCGCCCAAATCGTAGACCATTTTCAGCTGTTTAGTGCCAAGCCGTTTTTTCAGAATCGGACGGTAGCCTTGAGCTAGGGTAGGTTTGAAGACCACGTATTCGTCTGGATTGACGGTTCCCTGAACTACGTTTTCCCCTAAACCATAGGCTGCAGTAATGAAAGCGGCATTTTTGAACCCTGTTTCGGTGTCGATCGAGAACATCACCCCAGAGGTGGCTAGGTCAGAACGGACCATTTTTTGCACTCCTACCGAGAGAGCAACTTGGAAGTGGTCAAAGCCATTGTGTTCTCGATAGGCAATCGCGCGGTTAGTGAACAGAGAAGCGAAACATTTATGAGTAGCTTCTAACACAGCTTTGGTGCTGTGAACGTTAAGATATGTTTCTTGTTGTCCGGCAAAGCTAGCTTCGGGTAGGTCTTCAGCAGTAGCGCTAGAACGAACCGCTACGTCAATATTTTGATTTTCCCGATAGCATTGTTCTCGGTACTCTGGCTCGAAGCGATCGCACATTTCCCGATTATAACCGTAGCGTTCGCATAATTCGTGATAAGCATCAGCGATCGCCTCTTGCAAATCTTGAGGAAAAGGAGTGTTGAAGATTAAAGAACGAGCTTGTCTGCCCCGCTCCTGCAAATTGCTTACATCATCAATATCAAGATCGGCAAACAGTGAGCGTAATTTCTTTTCCAGACCAGCCGACTCAATAAAATAGCGGTAAGCATAGGCAGTGGTGGCAAAACCACCGGGAACATTAACCCCCTTAGGCTGCAACTGTTGGATCATTTCGCCGAGAGAAGAATTTTTCCCTCCTACTAAACCAACGTCTTGAGTTCCTACTTCTTCAAACCAGAGGATCAGAGCGTTTTCTCTGGAGATTGTAGTGGACTTTTCCTGTGTTGCCGTAACCATAAGTACTAATTCTTAGCTTCAACTTAAATTTAGCAAGATCAGACTGGGGTAAGGGCATAATTTTTGATTTGTTTACTTTTGCCTGGATGCCACATGAACTATTATCCCCATCTTGTTTTTTGCCCTGTTATTTTGAATAATGCTTCAAGTCCAACGCACCATTTCTCAAAACAAGGGGGCAAGGCTTCGCGATCGCTTTCCTAAAGTTCAGATAGCTATTTATAGCAACAAAAAAGGCAATTGGTATAATATGAGGTTGAATTAAGTAGTTATGATTAACTCCGTGAATTGATTGAAAACTCGTTACTTCAAAGAATAAAGTAACTATCCAACCAGAAATCAAGAGAACAGCCTCCCATGTTTACACGCTTCACCGAAGGAATTTATAAAGTTGCTGTCGTACTGTTTGGGCTATGGTTAGCTTTTATGGCAATTGCTCACCTGGTAGCAGAAATCCTTTGGTTTCAAGAAGTAAATTACCTGGCAACTTTCATCAAGAGTTTGACGTGGCAGTTGGGATTGGGGTTGCTTGCTAGTGGCTTATCGGCATTATTTTTACTCATCAATTTACGTATAGCTCGCCGCCTCAAATGGCATCAGGTAGCAAAAACAACTCCTCAGTATGGAAAAAGGTCAAAAATAAGCGATCGAGAGGAAAAACATAATCTCGATTGCCGCCCTCAGTCACCAGTTATAGGCTTGTCGGTATTGCTGCCGATCGTAGTAGGATTTAGCTTACTAATCGGGTTAATTTTACTCTACTACGGTCAAGAAGTAATTAGAGCGTGGCAGTCTGACTTTAGCCTGTTTCGGGTTAAGCCACCTATTTTGTTTCCTTTTGAGATTAAATCTTTCTCGCCGCAAATTTTCTCAGAAATATTCCAGCATATATGGCAATTTGGGGGATTAATCGTAGTTGTAATTCTGTTGCTATTGAATCCCGAATTTTGGCTGAAGGCGATCGCTGTGGTCATTAGTGCAGTCTTTGGGCTACTAATGTCGGGAAACTGGACTAAGGCATTGCTGATGTATGGTCATTACTTTCAGCCGACATCTTTTCATCAGATCGATCCGATCTTGAGAGAAGACATTGGCTTTTATGTCTTTGACTTACCCTTGCGGGAATTGTTAGATTTTTTCGCGATCGGATTATTTTTATACGCTTTAGTGGCAGTTAGCCTAGTTTATTTACTGTCGGCAAATAGTATTTCCGAAGCCAAGTTTCCTGGATTTTCTCGCCCCCAACTGCGCCACATATATGCTTTAGGAGGATTATTGATGTCCGCAGTAGCCGCACATCATTGGCTGAGGCGCTATGAATTACTATATTCCGAACTCGGTGTTGTCTATGGTGCTGGCTACACCGATGTTAAGGTTCAAATGCCTTTGGAGAGTATTTTAAGCTTTTTAGCATTAGGACTCTGCGTTTGGTTGTTTCTAAAAGCAAGGCAAACACCAGAAAACAAGCAAGAATATTGGAAAGTTAATCCCAGGAAAGTCACAAAAATCTCCTTGTTTCTTTTCCCTTTGGGCGCTTACTTAATCGCGATCGTCGCTGGTGCAATTCTTAGCGTCGTAGTCCAACGCCTGGACGTTCAACCTAATGAATTGACGCGAGAAGTACCTTACATTGAAAACAGTATTAACCTGACTAGAGCAGGTTTCAATTTAGAGGAGATTGAGATAAAAAGTTTCGATCCAGAAGGAGAACTAACTGCTACAGACCTGCAATTAAATTATCTTACTGTTGACAATATCCGTCTTTGGGATACCCGTCCTCTGCTACAAACTAACCGACAACTGCAGCAAATCCGACTTTACTACAAATTTCCCGATGCTGATATTGATCGCTACACCTTAAAAGTAGAACAGGGTAAAGGTGCCAGTCTAGCACTAGCAGCAGAAAAGCTCTTGGGCAATGGAAATAGTCAATCTCAACAGCAAGAAATTAATTCGCCGTCGCCCTCAACTGGTAAAAAACAACAAGTCATTATAGCGCCAAGAGAGTTAGACTATAGCTCTGTTCCTGAGCGAGCGAAAACTTGGGTTAACCAACATTTTGTCTATACTCATGGATATGGTTTTACCCTCTCTCCGGTCAACCAAGTAAACGAAGAAAGTGGTTTGCCAGAATATTTTGTCAAGGATATCGGTACACCAAACGAACAAGGAACTTTACGCACCTCTAGTGAATTAATCCGAGATAGCATTCCCATTGATAACCCGCGGATTTATTACGGGGAACTGACCAATACCTACGTGATGACCAATACAAAAGTTCAGGAGTTAGATTTTCCTAGCGGACAAGGAAATGTCTACAACACTTATGACGGCACTGGGGGGATTAACATTGGCTCGTTTGGGCGGCGATTGTTGTTTGCTCAGTATCTCAAAGACTGGAGGATGTTGTTTGCGAGGAACTTGACCCAAGACACTCGCATCTTGTTGCGCCGTGAGATTAAGCGTCGAGTTGAAGCGATCGCCCCCTTTTTACATTACGATCGCGACCCCTACCTAGTTGTTGCCGATGCTGGCGATGCTAATCAAGGCAAATCGCCAAACTATCTCCACTGGATTATCGATGCTTATACGATTAGCGATCACTATCCCTACTCCGATCCAGGAAATAACAAATTTAACTATATTCGCAACTCTGTCAAAATTGTCGTCGATGCTTACAATGGCGATCTTGACTTCTATATTGCTGAGCCATCAGATCCGATTATTCAAACTTGGAGCCATATTTTTCCCGATCTATTTAAACCTCTCGATGCTATGCCAGCCAGCCTGCGCAGTCATATCCGCTACCCAGGAGACCTATTTAACATCCAATCCGAGCGATTGCGTACCTATCACATGACCGATCCGCAGGTATTCTACAACCGAGAAGACCAGTGGCAAATCGCTCGGGAAATCTACGGCACTGAATTACAACGGGTAGAACCCTACTACCTGATTATGAAACTACCGACGGCAAACTCAGAAGAATTTATCTTGATTAACCTCTATACTCCCACTAGCCGTAACAACTTAATTTCTGTGCTCTTTGGTCGTTCTGATGGCGCTCAATACGGCAAGCTACTACTATACACGCTGCCCAAGCAACAGCAAATCTACGGACCAGAACAAATTGATGCCAGAATTAACCAAGATCCAAAAATCTCGCGGGAAATTTCACTGTGGAATCGTCAGGGTTCGAGGGTAATTCAGGGCAATCTTTTAGTAATTCCTATTGAAAATTCTCTACTTTACGTCGAACCTTTGTATCTAGAAGCAGAAAGAAATAGTTTGCCAACCCTAGCGCGAGTCATTGTCATCTATGAAAACCGCATCGTTATGGCTACAACTCTCCAACAAGCGCTTGAGAAGGCGATTTTAGAGCCAGAGCAACAATCAACGCCAACTGTTACCGGAACTATTGAAGAAATCCCTGGGGCGATCGAAAATCCTGCTTTGGAGAATACTAGCCCCGAACCATAATAGATTAGACTTCTAGTTTTCTTTGGGCACTCCAGCTTGTAGTTGGTAAGAAGTCTGAAAAAGTCGCCCTTCTAGGGCGAGGCTTTAAACCCAAATATTCGGTAATAGTTTTTCGTTAACTTATCAGGACGGGAAAGAAATTAACTAACTTCTCGATAAAACTATTAGCTGGAAAGAGTTGGGATACATTGGTGGTTCTAGTTCGGCGCTAGAACAATATGGAGTTGACTACCCTTGAGTAAACTACTTTCCTCTAGATTGGCAACGTCAGAAAGTTGTTTAACGATATCATCTAACTTTTTTTGGCCCAGATTGGTAAATGCCCGCTCCCGACCTCTGAATCTCATCGAAAACTTAACTTTACTGCCATCGGCGAGAAACTTGCGAGCCTGTCTCAATTTGGTTTCGAGATCTCCGGTGTCAGTACAGTACCTCAGTTTTAGCTCTTTAACAGTGTTATCAGTTCGATTTTTTCTGGCTGAGGCTTCTTTTTTCTGTAACCGATACTTGAACTTACCATAGTCGATTATCTTGCAAACTGGTGGGGAAACATTCGCTGCAACTTCGACTAAATCCACTCCAGCTTCTTTTGCTAACTCCAATGCCTCTACTACAGGTTTGATGCCTATTTGCTCTCCGCTTTCGCCAATTACTCTGACTTCTGTAGCCTTGATCTTTGTGTTAATCCGATATTGCTCTTGTGGCTGTAATGGTTTAATTGGTTTTCTTCTTCTAGACTTATTCAAGCTACTCCTTTTACTCAAATATTTTTACAACTCTATCTTAACCAATGAACTGACCACCAGCGATTATTGGGGAATAAATTCTGATTTTTGGCTTAAGCTCACACTTTGCACCTAACTCAAAACCCTGGTTTTGAAAACAGAGGCGCGATCACACGAATAAGCAATGGGCAACAGTCGCTTTTGGTGAGCGAAATTACGAGGATGTTCCCAGGAACAGTTTTTCTGGGAAATCTATAACTGTAGAGCTTGAGATTTGTCAAAAAACAAGAATTAAGAGGTTTTATGAATCAACCAAATAATCCTCCCAAAGATAAAAAAATGGATATATTCGAGGCGAGGGAGGACCTGAGTGCGACAGGAGAGAATATAGCCAAACCTAATGGTGGTACTGAAGTCGTCAGATTTATTTCTCGTTATGGGAAGAAGTTGTTCAACTATCACGTTAATTTAGCAGAAAATCAATTTGATAAATTTCCTAGTAAAGAGAATAATCCCGAAAAATCTCCCCCATTTTTAGTGATTGGATTGGGAAGATGTGGATGTCATATTACAGCAGATCTAGCCCAAATTATTGCTTCTTTTTCTCCCAAACGAGAAACGATTGTTGGAGAAAATCAAGAGAAAAACAAGAATATATTTAACAAAGATTTAAGGGAGCTTTTTCGACCTAGTAAATCTTCTCCTGTCTTAAAATTTCAGCCAATTATGTTGATTGGTGATATTGATGAAACAGCTTTTCAGGATGTAGATGGTCTGTTAGAACATGGCGGAGTGACAGATGAAGTTAAAACTCGATTAATCCAACTTAATTACAAGCCAATTGCTGAAGGAGGAGCAGGACATGTTCCTTTATTCAGTGAATTTCTTACCAAAGGAATTCTTTTACTTCCCCATCAGAGTGAGAATAAAGAATCAGATTGGAGAGAAGCCAAGCAGTTTCTCACAAATAACTTTTTTAATAGTCTTCAATTATCAAGATTAGTTTTCTACATTTTTAGCACAGGTGGGGGATCTGGCTCTGGGGGAGCACCAGAAATAATGAAGGCGCAAAGATACGCCATGAGTATTTCTAATAATCCAGAGCCACAAATTTATTTTACTGGCGTGGGAGTCTTGCCACAAGCAATCAGAAAAGACCGGAAAACTTTGATTAATACAGGCAGAAATATTATTCGCTATTTAGCTGATTTAAATATTTCGCTCAACGAAGACAGTGACTATGGTAAAGCACCTAATTTTCAAGCTAGCGCAGTAGTAGATAGAAACAAGGGTCTAGAACCAACCAAAATTATGCCTTGGGATGGTTTAGCTTTAATCTCAAATGATGTCATGTCGGCGATGAATGACTATCAACCGCTTACTTTAGAAGAAGTTGAATCTAATACTAACCAGTACATAGCACAGCAAATTTTTAATTTAGCTGCTGCTCAGTTTTCTGTAGCTAGATTTGACAAAGATGAAGATGTTCAACTGACCAGGGAAAATTATCAAACAATTAGACTTGACCCTCAAGATTTGAAAAATGGTCTGGTAGGTCCTTATGGAATTTGTTTTAGTGTGGCTAATTCCAATCAATTCCTGGATAAACAAAGTCTTGGGTTAGACAAAATGTTTTTGCGTGCCATTGGACTTCCGAAATATTATAGCTCTGAGAGAGGTGAAAATATATCTTCACTCATAGAAGGAATCTCAGTTGCACCAACTGATAAGAAAAGCTATGGAGATCTTCTCAAGAAACTCTGGAAGAAATTAGAAGTAAATAGTTTAGAAGCTCAAGATTTTGAAGAGATAAAAGAGATTGAACTCTTCCAAAAATGTCCGCGGGTTGTTTTTGTGTTTACTGCTCCCCAAGATGGTCGAATAGATGCCCATTCTCATGAAAGAATATCGACATTAATTGAATGGCTTTTCCCAAATTTACAGCAGCGAAGACTAGCGGTTGTCAGAGGTACTACTGCTTACTATACTCTTTCAATATATATTGAAACCTCTGTGATTTTAACTCCTGACATCCAATCGGCTATCAAAAACTATCTGAAATTATGTTGGAAACAAAGAACTACATCACCAGAAAAATTCAAACAGACCTACAAGGAATTTATCGAACAACAACCTCCGATTTTAGACGAAAAAGTGGCTGAATGGCTAGGAGAGACTGAAAACTATGGAGTAGAGGTGAATAACTTTAATACTCTCAAAGATGAATTAAATTCTAAATGGCAAAACTATCTAGGAAAAAATTCTCAAGAGTTATTAAATAATCCTTACTCTAGGGATTTAACTGATTATCGAGTAGAGTCCACATATATGCTTGCTAGCGAAGTAGCTTCCGCGTTGCGTTTTATCAATTATGCGAATCGCTTTGAATTACCAGACATTATCTTAGATTAGCTGCAGTTAAGATCCCTGTAGAGACCTTCCATGGAACGTCTCTACTCTGAATCTCTGTGATAAGCTATTTGTACTTTTGACTCGTTTTAGCACTTACCCTAAAGTAACAGTAGAGATAAAGTTACTGCTGCAAATGACATTAGATGTAATTATTATTGGTAGTGGTATCGGCGGACTAACTGCAGGTTCATTGCTAGCCAGATACGGAAAACGGGTCTTAATCTGTGAAAGTCATACAATTGCCGGTGGTGCTGCTCATAGTTTTTCCCGCCAAGGATTTCATTTCGATTCTGGGCCTTCATTTTACTGCGGTTTAGGCAACCAATATCCCAGCCTTAATCCTCTCAAACAAGTGCTGGACGTGCTAGGAGAATCTCTCGAAGTCGTCCCTTACGATCCTCTCGGACACTATCATTTTCCTGAAGGTACTTTCCCCGTCTATAGCAATCTGCAACAATATCGCCAAGCTATTGCCCAGATTACGCCACAAGGAGCCCAAGAATTAGCCAAATTCGAACAGCGTCTCTTAGAGCTTTATAACTGCCTCAAAGATATACCTACTATAGCCCTCAGAGCAGATTGGCAAGTATTTCCGCTATTAATATCCCGCTATCTACCTTCTCTGTTAAAAATGTTGCCTCAATTGGGGATAATTGGCACTTCGGTAGGGGAAGTTATGGATCGGGAGGTGCGAGATCCTTGGGTACGCAGGTTAATCGATTTAGAATGTTTCCTGCTATCGGGATTAAAAGCTAGCGGAACTGTTACCCCAGAAGTAGCCTTTATGTTAGGAGAGCGTACCCGTGCTGGAGTAGAGTATCCGGTAGGGGGTAGCGGTGCCATTGTAGCTGCTTTACTCAGAGGCTTGAAGCGTTGGGGAGGCGAGTTGCGTCTAGGAACTCACGTAGATAAAATCTTAGTCGAATCGGGAAAAGTAACAGGAGTCAAATTACGCAAAGGAGAAATTCTCCAAGCTCCTATGGTAATCTCTAATGCAACAATTTGGGATACTTACGGTAAATTATTATCTCCAGAAGATTTACCCCGATCGTATCGAGAAGAAGGGTTAAATACTCCTGCAGTTGAGAGTTTTATGCACCTGCATTTGGGAATTAAAGCAGAGGGGTTAGAGGGAATAACAGGACATCACGTAGTAGTCCACGATGGTAATAAAGATATTACCGTACCAGGAAATACTTGCATGATTTCGATTCCTTCGGTGTGGGATAGCAAGCTTGCACCAGCAGGACATCACCTGATACACGCTTACACTTTAGAACCATATCAAGGTTGGCAGCGAAATAAAGAGTATAAAGAAAAGAAAAAGGAGCGATCGCAATCCCTATATCGTGCCATAGAAAAAGTAATTCCCGACCTGCGCGATCGCATTACCTTAGAACTAATCGGTACACCATTGACTCATTCCCATTTTCTCCGCCGCCATCAGGGAACCTACGGTCCGGCTATTGTAGCAGGTAAAGGGATGTTTCCCAGTTGCCACACTCCTATATCCGGTTTATACCGCGTCGGCGACAGTACCACGCCAGGAATTGGCGTACCTGCGGTTGCTGCTTCTGGAATTTTATGTGCTAACACGTTAGTGTCGCCTCAGCAGACCTGGGAGTTACTTCAAGTTCTTGTCTAGGAAATAGCTGCAAACTCAATAGGTAAACAACTATTACAAAAAATAGTAACTCTGCGTAAAGTAAAAAGATTATCTGGAAGTAACAAGTAGCAGGTCAAAAACTGGAGATAACACTTACTATGCACTCTGAGACAAAATTTGTAATGCTAGTAATTGGATTGCCAATAGCTGGGTTAGTATATTCTCTGTTTGTAATTACTTTAATGGTCACAAGTTCAACTGTACGAGAACACCCCTTAATATCTGGCACTATTTTTATGCTAATTCCGTTCTCCATTGCCGCAACAATTTGGCTATTACATTCTCAAAGAGCATATAGGAATCCTAACAGTACCATATGAGCCAGCTCGATCGCACTCTTCTACCTATGACGATAAGTAAAGCTTAAGTTACAATTCAAGCTGAGAGAGCCTTTTCACTGACCTTCTACCTCATGCTCGAAATCCTACAAACCCAAGCCTACAATCTGGAACAATTTGCCAATAGTTTAGTCAACAACCAGCTAACCCACTTAAGCGCTATCAGCATTGGGATAATTTTTTTAGCAGGTTTAATTACCAGTCTTACCCCTTGTATGCTTTCTATGCTGCCAATTACTATTGGCTATATTGGAGGTTATGAAGCTAATAGTAGACTACAAGCAGCAGCTCAGTCTGCTTGGTTTTCTCTCGGTTTAGCTACAACTCTAGCCGCACTAGGAATCATCGCTGCTTCCTTGGGACGAGTATACGGGCAAGTAGGGATAGGTTTACCTATTCTAGTGAGTCTGGTAGCAATTATTATGGGGCTAAACTTATTAGAAATATTACCCCTGCGCCTCCCTTCTTTGGGCGCTACAGACTGGATAACTGAGGATTTACCAGTTGGAGTGCGTTCCTATTTACTCGGTTTATCCTTCGGTTTAGTTGCCTCTCCCTGCAGTACTCCCGTGTTAGCAACCTTACTAGCTTGGGTAGCAACGACGCAAGACTTGATTCTCGGTGCCGTTTTACTCCTTTCCTATACCGCTGGTTACGTAGCACCTCTAATTTTGGCAGGTACTTTCACGGCTTCTATTAAAAAATTATTAGAATTACGTCGCTGGTCTAGTTGGATTAATCCTACTAGTGGGGCTTTATTACTCGGATTTGGTATATTTTCACTGCTGTCTCGTCTTCCTATGACCATTTTTTAACATGAGTGCATCAGATTCATCGACAACAACCCAGTCTTCAGTAGCACCTCAAAATTTATTCCGTCGCTTAGTGGCTATAGTTGCTAACTTGCGTTTGGCAATTGTCCTGTTGCTGACGATCGCCCTATTTAGTATTAGCGGTACGGTAATCGAACAGGGACAAAGCCTAGATTTTTATCAACAAAACTACCCCGAAAATCCAGCTTTATTTGGCTTCCTTAGCTGGAAAGTTCTCTTAAACTTGGGTCTCAACCACGTTTATACTACTTGGTGGTTTTTATCCTTACTAGTTTTATTCGGTAGCAGTCTCACCGCCTGTACTTTTACTCGTCAATTTCCTGCCCTTAAAGCTGCCCGCAACTGGAAATTTTACCAGCAACCCCGTCAGTTTGAAAAACTTGCCCTCAGTGCCGAACTAGAAACTGGTTCGATTAATTCTCTCATTCCCTATTTAGAAAAGCAGAATTATAAAGTATTTCAAGAACAAGACTCACTCTATGCTCGTAAAGGAATTATCGGACGCATTGGTCCTATTATCGTCCATGCAGCCATGTTAATTATCCTGCTAGGGGCAATTTGGGGATCGCTGACCGGCTTTTTAGCACAGGAAATGGTTCCGAGTGGAGGGACTTTTCAGGTAAAAAATATCTTTGAAGCAGGGGCTTTAGCAGCACCGCAAATTCCTCAAGATTTCTCGGTGCGGGTCAATCGCTTCTGGATTGATTATACGCCAGAAGGTAGCATCGATCAGTTCTACTCGGATTTATCGGTTATCGACGATCGCGGAGAAGAATTAAAACGCAAGACTATTTACGTCAATGAACCCCTGCGCTATCACGGCGTTACCTTTTATCAGACTAACTGGGGTATAGCAGGAGTAAGAGTAAAGCTTAATAATAGCCCCATTTTACAGCTACCGATGGCTAAGTTGGAAACCCAAGGACAAGGTAACATCTGGGGAACTTGGATTCCTACTAAACCTGATTTGAGTGAGGGAGTTTCCCTCTTGGCAAAAGATTTGCAGGGGACAATGTTTATCTATGACGTTGAAGGTCAGCTAGTGAGTGCTTTGCGCCCCGGCATGGCAGTGGAAGTTAATGGAATAATGTTGAAAGTAGTAGAATTGGTAGGCAGCACTGGCTTGCAAATTAAGGCAGATCCAGGAGTGCCAATTGTTTATACTGGCTTTGGTTTGCTGATGTTGGGAGTATTGATGAGTTATGTATCTCACTCTCAGATTTGGGCATTGCAAAAAGGCGATCGCTTCTACATTGGCGGCAGAACAAATCGCGCCCAGGTCAGTTTTGAGCGAGAATTAGTGGAGATATTAGAACAACTCAAAGAAGAACAATCTCAGGAATTATCAGCAGTTACAATATAGTCCAGTGACAGTTAGTAGCTGTGAAGCAAGGCAGTTTCAACCTGTTGCGAAATAACTGCTTATCATCCTGCGCACTTTAGTCGCGGGAGAAGTCAATCTTATCTACTGAATTATCGTGGCTCCTTTACCTAACTATCGTCCAAAACAACTCTCTCTCGGCCCTTTAGAGGCAGAAATCTTAAATATTGTCTGGGAACTAGGTTCTGCTACTGTTAAAGACGTACATGAAAAAATTTTGGCAGATCCAGACCGAGAATTAGCCTATACTTCAGTTACAACTGTCCTTCATCGCTTAACTAAAAAAGGATGGCTTGCTTGCAATAAACAAGGACGTGCTTACATTTGGGAACCTCTAGTTTCTCGTACTGAAGCACAGGCAATTAAATCTTACGAACAATTAAATCGCTTTTTAGCAATTAGCAATCCCGATGTGATTGCCTCTTTTGCTGATAGTTTAGATACTGCTAGTTTAGAAAAAATTGAGGCGATCGCTTCTCGTCTAGAAGCAGTGCGCCGCCAGCGCAAGGAGTAAAAATAATGCATCTATTCATGATTCTGAGTGCATTAGTAGTAGCTTGGGGGCTAAGAGAAGTAAAATTACCCCTAACAGATAGTTGGGAACGACGTTGGCAGCAAGCGCTATTTTTATTAATCTTGCCACCTTTACTGTTATTGGTGACTGCTGCTTCAGTAATTTATATGGGACCTCAAGGACAGATGTTGGGGCTACAAGCAAGTTGGTTTAGTTATCTACTGGCTGTAGCTTTTATCAGCAGTGCAATTATTCTTCTGCTCAAGCGAGGATATCAAGGGCATTTAAGTAAAAAAGAGGTTCGCAACTATTCTCAACAGTCAGTAGCAGGGAAAACGGCACGTATTTTAGAAATAGATTTTCCCTACAGCGCCCAAATTGGTTTTTGGGACTCAGAATTAGTTGTCAGTCGAGGAATGTTAAACACCCTTGATCGAGAGCATCTAGAAGCCGTTTTAACCCACGAACAAGCTCATTATTATTATCGCGATACCTTCTATTTTTTCTGGCTAGGTTGGTTGCGTTCTTTTACCGCTTGGTTGCCGAATACAGAAGCACTCTGGCAAGAACTTTTATTATTGAGAGAAATTCGGGCTGATCGTTGGGCAGCTGAACGACTAGATGCTTTAGTATTAGCAGAATCATTGCTAGCGGTGGCTCAAAAAGCTATTCAGTCTAATTTTGTTGATGTCTCGGATAACTGCTGTGCAGCGCTCAGTTGCGTTCCTGGCGATCGTCTCACAGAAAGAATAGACGCTTTATTAACTCAACCACAATCTACTCCCCCCTCTGCTTATTGGCATTTAAGTTGGGTAGTACTGGCGTTTCTACCTCTGATGATGGTTCCATTTCATTATTGATTATTGACTCATATTTTTTAAATAGTTGATAAGTTGGTAGGTGAAAATAAAGATAAAACTTAATAATATCGGTCAAAATTAGTTATTCTCAATTCTGGCTTCTGTTTCCTGACTCCTTACTTCCAGGATTTTTGCTACTTATCGAACTGATGTAGTTTAGCTTGGTTGTCACCCCGTCAGCATCAACGGATAGGTACGTATCCAGCTTCAGAAATAAGCTTTTGTCCTTGTTGGGAAAGCAGCATATTAGCATAAGCAATCCCAGCTTTTTCTTCAATTTTACCGTTTTGGTTGATAATCACGAATAAATAGTGAGTTAGGGGATATTTTGCTGACTGAAATACTTGATGATCGATCTGATTGCGACTTTGCGGACATTCTTGGGACTTTACCAAAGGATCAATGTAAGGTGCAATTAAGTTATCTAGGCTAGAGCCGATCGGTAGTGGTTTAATTGTGCATTGTCCGACAATTTCTGCTGCAGAACCATAGAAAATTGCTCCTTTATCGTCATTCACCTCTCGAAGAGCTTGGGTGACGCTAGCAACTAATTTCACATTAGAGCCAAGCTTCTGTTTGTCCAAGACATATTGAATAACAAACTCAGCAGTACCGCTAACGCGTGGAGGTTGAGAATAAGGGATGATTTTTAGGTCGGGACCGCCTAGTTGTTTCCAGTTAACGATCTTACCCGTATAGATATCTTGGAGTTGAATTACAGTCAAACCAGGAATATTTAACTGTGGGTTAACTGCAAAAACAATGCCATCAATAGCTATGGGAATCTGCTTAAGAGTCACATTGTGTTTTTTTGCTAGTTGATACTCTTGCGGATGAAGAGGACGAGAAGATTGGACAATAGTTAATTCTTCAGTCAGTAACATCTTAATTCCCGTACTGGAACTAGGAATTAAAACTGGATGTTGAAGATAACGTAACTTAAATTCTGGTCTTTGAGTTTGAATAACTGAATCTACTTTTTTTCTAATTGGAGCCCAAGCAATACTGCCACCATAGTTGAACCTGCCAGAGGGAACACTATTAACTTCTTTAAAGGTTTTGACTGGCACTGTGGAAACATGCAAATTTTTAGGCGCTGAAGCAGAAATTTTCGCTTGTATTTGTTCGTTATTTATTAATTCTTCTGCATCAGGAATTCGAGGAGATTTTAATGTTTGTTTTCTCCCAATTAACTTAAAAAAATATACACATAATACTAAAATTATAGCTGAAGTTATTACTGCTAAATTCAGATTGTTAATCGACCATGTCCCTTGGATTCTATTGCGGCTATTTTTATCAGTTTTTTTGTAATTATTTGCCATATTGTAAATAAAAAAAATTTGGAAAATACCGAATTAGTAAGTTATCTATAGCAATTAGAAATCATTTGTATACCGCGAACGAGAAGGGAAAGTGAAGTAAAAAGTGACAAGTAAGAGTTTTTCCCTTTTAATAAAACTATAAAAGCTGTTCCTGTCTCTAGAATTAAAATATTGTGAATTTTTCTCAGTCAACGTGTTTTGATGTGGTTTGTTATGGACGAAAAGCTAACCTAGAAATTGTTAAAATGTATACTTAGCTACAAGATATTCGACAAGGCAGCAAAACCTTGTCAGAAATTCCCCATACGACTTAGCGTAAGTGCTAAGTAGCAGTAACCTTTCCGCGAATAAATATGGACGAAAAAACCTCTATGCTCACATCGGCATATCAAGCGCTACAGAAATCAATTATTTACTACCAAGGTATGCCAGTGGGAACATTAGCCGCCTGCGATCGTACTGTTGCTGACCTGAACTATAATCACTGTTTCACTCGTGACTTTGCCGTGTCAGCATTTGTCTTTTTAATGGAAGGAAAAACCGAAATTGTTCGCAACTTTCTGAAACTGACATTAGCTCTCCAAAGCCACGAGCGGCAGTTAGATTGTTTTAAGCCAGGAGAGGGACTGATGCCAGCTAGCTTTAAGATAGAAACTAAAGCTAATAAGGACTTGCTGATTCCAGATTTTGGCGAACACGCGATCGCGCGGGTAACGCCAGTTGATTCCTGTTTCTGGTGGTTGCTACTACTGCGAGCATATGTGAAAGTAACTGACGATCTAGAGCTAGCACACAGCGCTCCATTCCAACGGGGAATTCAAAGGATTTTAGATCTGTGCTTGAGAACTCGATTTGACCTCTTCCCAACATTACTGGTTCCAGATGGCTCATTCATGGTTGATCGGAGGATGGGAGTTTATGGCTATCCGTTAGAGATTCAAGTACTATTCTATGCAGCATTGCGAACTGCGAGAGAACTTTTACTCCCAGAAGGGGAGAGCCAAAAATATATAGAGGCAGCTAACGAACGAATTAACCATCTAGCTTACCACGTCAGACAGTATTATTGGCTCGATTTGAAGCGTCTGAATGAGATTTATCGCTACCAGGTTGAAGAATTTGGAGCTGGAGTAGCCAATTGGCTCAATATTTATCCTGATTCAATTCCAGATTGGCTGACCGAATGGTTACCGAAAAAAGGGGGTTACTTAGTTGGTAATCTAGGACCAGCTCGAATGGATTTTCGCTTTTTTAGTCAGGGAAATTTGCTGGCGATCGTTACTTCCCTAGCCAGCGATGCGCAGTCCCAAGCCATCATGAACTTAATTGAGCAATGCTGGACGGACTTAGTGGCTCAAATGCCAATGAAAATTTGTTTTCCAGCATTAGAAGGGCGAGACTGGCAGTTAGCAACAGGTTGTGACCGCAAGAACTTACCTTGGTCTTATCATAATGGGGGCAGTTGGCCAGTATTACTCTGGCTGTTAGCAGCGGCAGCTCAAAAGGTTGGCAAGCCAGAGTTGGCAGAGCGTGCGATCGCGATCGCACAAAAGCAGATTCGAGAAGATGACTGGCCAGAATATTACGATGGCAGACAGGGACGATTAATTGGTCGTGAGGCAAGGAAGTTTCAAACTTGGACAATTGCTGGCTATCTAGCTGCACGAGCTTTACTAGAAGATCCACATAATTTAGACCTAATTAGTTTTGACGATGAGCCAGTAGTATTGACGTGCGATTTACCGGCGATGTCTCTAGAAGGATATGTGGAGATACGACTCACCGATTAGTACCTAACTTTCAGTAGAGCTAATTCTATTTACATTCTAAAGAATCGAAGACATCAGCAGCTATATCTTTGGCATCTGAACCTTGCGCCATTAACCAGACCATGCGTCCGGTATTACTATAGTTTACTGTAGCTGTATAGGCGATCGCCGGTAAAACATTCGCTCCATCTGAAGAGGTAAATTCCCCTTGCTGAACTAATACCGAAACATTCTGACCGCATAGCTGCTTATCCAATACTTGCCGAGAAGTAGTAGTGAAATTAAACCTTCTATTGAGATTTGTTTCTAAGGATTTAGCCGTATTCTCTAACTGGTCTGGCTGTAATTTTTGAGGGGTCTGTCCTACCATCAGCAAAACTTCTGGAGGTCTTTTGACATCTACTACTTGGGCGAATTCTATTCCCATCAAATTTATCTTCACAACCCCTTTTGAACCACCAGGAATCTGGTAGTCAAAAATACTTCTTGCGTGTTGTTCGACTTCCTGCGGCTCAGTTGATACATTTTGGACAACAAAGTAGACAAAAGCTGCTATGGCAAGAATAGATGTGAGCAAACATCCTCCACAACCGATGCTAATCCATTTCCACCAGTTGACAGGGTTTTGTGTCTGAGGTTGTTGAGAATTTGCCATTGATTTACCCTTGATATTGCGACAACACTTACAAGATCGTGAAGGGGTGACAATAAAATTAAAAAGGAGACTGGGTTTAGGGTTTAAGGAAAATAAAAGTGAATTCGAAGTTCCTCCAAGCAAACAAACCAGACCATATCTTATTCTTCCGTCCCTACCAACAACAAAGAGTTCAAGACTTTTCCTAACACCCTAACGCCCATCCTCACCATACCCCATATACATTTCACGTTACTTGTCATCCCATCAGAAGTCAAACAATATTTATTCCCGATACCCCATACCCCACACCCCACAAGTGCAAGATCATTAGACTGCTTGCAGAAGTCGCAAGGAACAGGCAACGGGCAACAGTAGACAAGAATCAATGCAAACACGATCAGAAAAATACTTTGGCAAGAGGTCTATTAAATCTGATTTATGGCAGTTTTTCGTTTGAGTAAGGTAGATTCTGTCAAAAACTCTGATAATTAGCTGAGTTAAGAGTCTTAATTTTAAGTAATTTAGCCGATTATTCTTTGACCTGAATGAGTTTTACTGAAATTGAAACAGTTATAAATTAGTGAAAAAATAAATAATATTATGCTTGAGCAATCAGTTTTAAATTCGTCAAATATAAGCGACACTCCACTAGAAATAGATTCGGATTTTTTCCATGACTGCGAACAGATATTAGTTGAATTAATTGGACCAATTGCTTCTGTTATCTGTCAGCAAACTCTCAAACAAAATCCTAGAATAAATAGAAGCAAATTTATAGAAATTGTTCTTAACAAACTAGCGGATAGAGAGAGAAAAAATTAGAGGTTAATCATTTATTACAATGCTAAAAATACTCCCTATATAGTAGTTATTTTTAGTTGACTTACTGCCTGTATTTGACCTATCTAGTTAACTCAGTCACAACTGTATGATTTTCTTGATAAGTATTGCACTTAATAGCTACTGCTGCTAAATTCGTTATAATAAGAGCTGAATGATACTTAAATGATCTTTTATTCAACATAAGGCTATTATCATCATAGCCATTAATTGATGTTGTATTCAAAATCTTTAAGAGCCATAAATAAGTAAGGAGAACAAAAGTGGATCACAATTTTGGTCATGTAATTCGGCAAGCACGTAAAGATAAAGGATACTCTCAAAGAGAACTAGCAAAGCGAATAGGGTTAGATTTCACTTATTTATCTAAGTTAGAAAACAGTAGAGCTGATTATCCTCCTAAAGAGGAGGTAATTAGGTCGTTGGCGCGGAATTTAGATTTAAATGAAGAAGAATTAGTGTTCCTAGCTGGACGACTTCCCCACCAAGAGGAAGAAATTCTCAAACAGCATTATAAAGCTATGCCCATCTTATTCAAGCGAATAAGAGAAAATCCGGAATTTGCGGAAAGGTTCTTGAAGGAAGTAATAGAAGCCGAACATAAGAATGAATAAGGAGTAATAAAATTGAGTATATTCAGACCTTTTCGCTTTATCCACAAACAAGAGATTGAAGTTAAAGCAACCGAGGTTCTCACGCGAATGGAGCAAGAGCTAAACTATGCTCTCAAGTGGCCTTTAGATGCAAGTCGAGTAGCTGAATTTTTGGGGTTAGATGTGGTTTGGGATAGTATCCCTGACGACGAGCAAGGGAAAATAGCGGCGAGGATTTTGCCTTTAGAACGTCTGATTGAAATCAATGAGGACATTCCTATAGCACGTGGTAGTTTTGGGGAATCGACGATCGCTCACGAAATCGGTCATTGGATACTCCACGTGAATCCAGTTGCAGTCAATAGGTTTTTTAAATTGAAAAAAAGAGGAGTTTGCATTAATGCAGAGCCTTTTTTGTGCCGCAATGATAACAATATACGTGGCATTGAATGGCAAGCTCAATACTTTGCCGATTGTTTATTGATGCCTCAGTATATCTTGGAAGAGAAACAAAAACGAGGAGATTTGACCCGATGGCGGCATCTTTATCAAATTGCTGATGAGTTAGGGGTGAGTAGATCTAATCTCGTCCATCGTCTGCAAAACTTAGGTTGGATTAATATTCGAGAAGATTCTCGCCAAATAGATCTAAACGAGGCACTTGTAAATCGTCAAAAAAGGTCGGTAGGGTAGTATTTTGATAATTTTGAACTGGGTGGAAGCAGGGGTCAATCGCGATCAGGAAGCCTTGGGAATTTAGGACGAAATGCCGTTTACGCCCTTTAATTAGCTTACCACCGTCAAAACCGTAGACTGCCCCTTTTTGTAGAAAAATACAGCATTTTATTCGTAATCGCCATAAGATTTTTTAATTTATAGACTCTCTTTACGAATCAGCTCTTAAACTCTAGGTAATGTTACTCCATGACTTTGATTTTGATATTTACCACCGCGATCGGCATAAGTGGTTTCACAAGATTCACCTTCAAAAAATAGCAATTGGACTACGCCTTCGTTTGCATAGATTTTGACATCAGCACTAGAAGCATTTGAAAATTCTAGTGTAATACTTTGACCATGCCAAGAAGCCTCAAGAGGAGTTATATTGGCAATTACTCCAACTCTGGCATAGGTTGATTTACCAAGACATATAGCAGTTACATTAGGAGGCATTTTGATACTTTCAAGTGAAGCACCTAAACCATAAGAATTAGCAGGAATAATAAAGTAACAAGAACCATCTTCATTTGTGTGTAATTCAGCTTGTTCTAAATTTCTAGGATTAAAATTTTTAGGGTCTACAACTGTTCCTGGTATGTGTCTAAAGATTCTAAAATCGTATGGTGACAATCGTATATCGTAACCATAAGAACTTAGACCCCAACTAATAGTTGGAACTTCTCTAGCCGAACCTAGAATAGCTTTTCTAATTGACTTTTTTTCAAAAGGAGAAATCATTCCTTTTTGTGACTGTTCGATTATCCACTTATCATTTTTTATCATTAATTCCACCTTTTAAATACCATCTAAATTATACTTTAAATCCAGAAATGTTCAATATAAAAATATAATTTTACATTGCACAAAAGAAAATTTAGAACAGGTAAAAAAGATTATGGAAGAAGTAGAAAAAATACGGTACATAAGTAGGTCGGTTAAATTAATTAAAAGATGGTTTAGAGATTGGAGAACAATTGGTTCTCACCATTAATCTAAATATATTGCTGGTAAAATGACAAAAAAATCAGTGACAACCGAGGATTAGCGAAAGCTCAAAATTTGACCTCAAGCAGAAACTAGCCCTAAGTTCAGTTCAACCCAAGTGCGATCGAAAATCAATTGATAAATACGATTACGCACTCTTAGGAAGCCTTGTTGCTTGACTACTAGTCCCGACAAGAGCAACTCTGTTTCTTGTTCAGTGTCGAGTGCTTTAAGCTCTGTTTGCTCCCATATTTTTCGATACAATTCTAGCAATCGAGTCGGCTGTAGATCGCTGTGAAGAATGCGATCACTAATTGTTCTCAGATGTTCTGGCTCGTCCTGGGATTGCCAATTGGAGATAATCCTGGTTCTAACTAAGTTCTCAATCCATTCGCCTTGGTGGTTGGTAGGAATATCCGAGGAACCATCGCGGATCAACTTACATACCTTTTGAGTTAGAAATGGCTGACCCCCCGTCCAGGCTAACACTTCTTTGAGAACGGTTTGAGGATTACTAATTTTGTCGCTCAATCCTTGCAGTAGCGGTTGAGCTTCGTGTTCTTTAAAACCTTCTAATTCAATGGCTCTACCAATATTAAAGGGGGTTCGCTGATAGTCAGTAATTAGATCGCTAGGACTGGCGGCTCCAAAGAAAGCCCATGTTAAACGTCGGTAATCTTGATTCAGACTGCGCTGATTGTAGCAGAAGCGAATCAGAGCAAAAAAGTCATTGACGGGAAAATTTAAGCTCAAGACACTATCAATTTCATCGAAAAAGATAACTAATTGCGGCGGTTGCTTCTCATTTTCTGCTCCCACTTCCACTAACAGTACTTCTTCGATGAATTGACGCAGGCGCTGCGCCAGAGGCAGATCGAGGCGCTCTTGCCACCAACTTTTGAGATTCACTGTTCCCACCAAATCAAAACTGCGCCACAATTCCACAGCCAATCCTTTGTACCATTTCTCAGGAGTAATATTTTCACTGCCCAGACCAGTCATGTCGATCGCTCTGCAGTAATAACCCTCATTGTTGAGACGTTGTATCATTTGTACCATCAAGCTGGACTTGCCCATCTGCCTAGCATTGAGAATGTAACACAATTGACCTGCTTTGAGAGAATGATAGAGTTGGCGATGGGCCGATCGCACTACATAAGTGGGAGCGTCCATAGGTAAAGAACCACCAACTTGATAGTCAAAGCTCAAGGGTTGGGAATCACTTCTGAGTAAAGCGTTTTCAATTTGCAGTTCGGCTTGGGTGGCTTTGAGGATTTCAACGGTGTGTGAGAGTTCTTTGGTACGTTCTTGGACTTTTTGTTCTAGGGTGCGGCTGTAGTCGGCTAATGATTCTCTTGCTTGTTTCAAGTCTCCGAAGAGTTGGGCGTTTTGCAGAGAAATTGCTGCTTGAGAGGAGAGGATTTTTAAGACTTCTAAGCGATCTTGTGTGAAAGCACCAGTAGTTAGATTATTTTCTAAGTACAGCAGACCAATTAATTTACCTTGATGAAGTAAGGGAGTGCAGAGAATGGATTTAGGTTGAGTAGTAACAATATAAG
>JBFRWL010000490.1:0-4602 GCA_051439565.1 Prochloraceae cyanobacterium | reverse complement strand
CATATAATCTTCAACTATTAATCAACTTCGGTTCCTAAAGAAAAGCAAGTCCAACAAAAATTATTAATTCTTGACTTAATTGAATTCAGTATGATTACTGGCAACTAAGCAAAAAAGCCAAGATTTGAGTCGAATTCTCTAGTTATAAACACTAAGTCTATGAACGCGATCGCGACATCAACCAAAACTTCTCAATCTAAAACCGCTAACTCCAAAAAATCCCAAGTTGATAAACGGTTCAAGGCAATAAATATTGTCATGAAGCGCAATCACTTTCGCCAAGATGCCCTTATTGAGATTCTGCACAAAGCTCAAGAATCCTTTGGCTATCTTGAACCCGAGATCTTAGAATATGTAGCCAAACAATTAAAATTGCCCCTGAGTCGGGTTTATGGCGTAGCCACTTTTTATCATTTATTTTCCCTCAAACCTACTGGGGTTCATAACTGTGTCGTTTGTTTGGGAACCGCCTGTTACGTCAAGGGTGGGGATCAAATTATGAATGCCCTAGAAGAAAAACTCGGTATTCATGCGGGAGAAACTACCCAAGATGGTCAGGTTTCCCTAGTTGCAGCCCGTTGTATCGGTGCTTGCGGCATTGCTCCTGCGGTTGTTTTTGATGGCAATGTTGCAGGAAAACAAGAAACAGATCAAGTATTGCAACAAGTGGAGTCTTGGCAATCTGAGAGTGAATAGGCTTCGGGAGGTTACTCCTTACTCCTGTACAGACGTAGCATGTTACGTCTCTACCTTACTTCTTACTCATTACTCATTACTAGTTATGGATTTAAACGAACTATTAGCAATTGCTAACACTGAAAAAAAACGACAAAAAACCATTCGGGTACATTGTTGTACCTCGACAGGCTGTCAAGCAGGTAATTCTCTCAAGGTAAAAGATAATCTAGATAATACAGTACAAGAATCTGGACTAGGTGATCGAGTAGAAGTCGTAGGAGTCGGTTGTATGGGCTTTTGCGGCAAAGGACCTTTAGTACAAATAGATCCCCAAGATACTCTCTATCAAGAAGTAACCCCAGAAGACGCGCCCAGTATAATTGAGTCCCTTAACGGAGGCACAGCTAAAGCAATCCAAGGTGATGCCCAACATCCCTTTTTTGCTCGGCAAATGAAAGTTGTGCGCCAGCATACGGGTAAAGTCGATCCCGAACGCATTGAAGAATATATTGCTGTAGGTGGTTATCAATCTCTCTATAAAGCAATCTATGAAATGACTCCGACAGATATAGTCAATGAAATTAGTAAAAGCGGCTTACGCGGTAGAGGTGGTGGCGGTTATCCCACAGGATTAAAATGGGCAACTGTCGCTAAAATGCCTGGAGAGCAAAAATACATCATCTGTAATGGCGATGAAGGAGATCCCGGAGCATTTATGGATCGCAGTATTTTAGAAAGCGATCCCCATCTCGTCCTCGAAGGAATGGCGATCGCAGGTTACGCCTTGGGGGCTAATCACGGTTATATCTATGTCCGTGCCGAATATCCCCTAGCAATTGAACGTCTGCAAAAAGCGATTAAACAAGCGAAAAAATACGGACTCTTAGGCAGTCAAATTTTTGAATCTACCTTCGATTTTAAAATCGATATTCGCATTGGAGCCGGAGCCTTTGTTTGTGGGGAGGAAACAGCTCTGATGCAATCGATTGAAGGGAAACGAGGGAATCCCGTGCCCCGTCCGCCCTATCCTGCCGAATCTGGTTTATGGCAATGTCCAACTTTAATTAATAATGTGGAAACCTTAGCCAATATTGCGACTATTATTCGTGAGGGTGCAGATTGGTATTCTAGTATTGGCACAGAGAATAGCAAAGGAACCAAGATTTTTGCTCTAACAGGGAAAATTAGCAATAACGGTCTGATTGAAGTTCCTATGGGCATTAGTTTACGGGAAATTGTCGAAGAAATGGGCGGAGGAGTCCCTGATGGGGAGGTCAAAGCTGTGCAAACAGGTGGCCCTTCTGGGGGGTGCATTCCTGCATCACTGTTGGATCTTCCAGTTGACTACGATTCTTTGAGCAAGATTGGCTCAATGATTGGTTCTGGAGGTATGGTGGTGATCGATCAAACGACCAGTATGGTGGAAGTTGCTCGATTCTATATGCAATTTTGTTTGGAAGAATCCTGTGGCAAATGCGTTCCTTGTCGGGCAGGGACAATTCAATTACATAGTTTGCTCGACAAACTGATCAAAAAACAGGTAACTCAGGAAGATTTAGTAAAATTAGAAGCTCTCTGCAATATGGTCAGAGATACCAGCCTCTGTGGTTTAGGAATGACTGCGCCTAATCCCGTATTGAGTACCCTAAAATACTTTAAGGAGGAGTATGAGGAATTAGTTCAAGAACATAGCCTTGTCTGAAGTTAGAGGAGCAATAGGGAGTTTAAGACGTTCTTGAATTGTTCCAGGAGGAGGAAATTATGTCTACTTCAAACCAATTCGACGCAATTGTTATCGGTTCTGGGATTGGTGGCTTGACGGTTGCAGCTATTCTCTCTAAATTGAATCACAAAAAAGTTTTAATTCTCGAACAGCATTACGTTGTTGGGGGATATACTCACGAATTTACTCGCAAAAGTAAATTCAAATGGGATGTTGGACTGCATTACGTCGGCAACATGGGCCAAGGTGAATTAGGACGCAAGATTTTTGACTACATCACCAACGGTAAACTGAAGTGGCAAAAAATGCCCGAACCGTTTGATAAGTTTGTTTATCCCGATTTCACCTTCGAGCAATCTTGCGATCGCGCCAAATTTAAAGACGAGTTGATCGCAAAATTTCCCCAGGAAAAGTCAGGAATCGAACAATATTTTGGGGATATAACCAACCTTGCCCAGACGATCCAAGTTCCTGATTTCTTGAGTGCTTTAATCAAACTTTACCATCCCAGACTGAAAAAAATCGAACGACTGACAACTAAAGAATATCTCGATCGCAATTTCCAAGATCCGAAGCTAAAAGCCTTACTTGCTTCCCAGTGGGGTACCTATGGTTTGCCACCAGCACAAAGTTCTTTTGTTGTCCACGCCCTGGTCATGTCCCATTATCTTAAAGGTGCTTACTATCCCGTAGGCGGTGCCTCTGAAATTGCGACCAACATCTTGCCCCTCATTGAAAAAAATGGGGGCAAAGTACTCACTCAAAAACAAGTCAGAGAAATCATCATTGAAGATGGCATAGCCCGAGGCGTTAAGGTGCAAAAAGCACATCAACCCAATGCGGCGATCAAAGAATATTATGCCCCTCTCGTTATTTCTGATGCTGGAGCATTTAATACCTATACTAAGTTAATTCCCCTGGTGGGGAACGGTTGTATAGAGACGCAACATGTCGCGTCTGGTAAACATGTCGCATCTAGAAAAAGACAAACCAGGAAGTATCAAGAGCTAGTTGCCCAATATAGAGAAGAGATTGCCCAGTTTCCCAAAGGACATAGTACGCTGACGATGTTTTTGGGATTAAAAGAATCTCCAGTAAAGTTGGGTTTTAAAGGTGAAAATCATTGGATTTATAGTGCTTACGACCATGACAAGACTTTTGCCAACCAGAGTACCGCACCAGATAAATCGATTGACTATTGTTATATCTCTTTTGCCTCTCTCAAAGACGAAACCCAAAAAAACCATACTGCCCAAATTCTTGTGTTTGTTGATTACGAATTCTTCTCTCAGTGGCAGGAACAAAACTGGAGACATAGAGAACAAGAATATTATCAATTAAAAGATGCGATCGCGCAAAATATGCTTAATTTTGTTGAGTCTCACTATCCTGGTTTCCAAGAGCTTATTGAATACTCCGAATTAGCTACCCCTCTAACCTTTGCTCACTTTGATGCTAGCGATCGCGGAGCGATTTATGGCATTCCCTATGTCCCAGAAAGATTAGGTCAAAAATGGCTCAGGGCAAAAACCCCCATTAAAAATCTCTATCTAACAGGAATGGATATAGTATCTTTGGGAATAATGGGCGCACTGATCGGAGGAATCAAAACAGCAGGAGTGATTAATGGCAAATTTGGCTTCTACAAAATTATGTCAGCCATTTTTAAAGAATCTGCTCGACCTGATGCTCGTTTAAAAGCCAACCTGAAAGATTTCAACAGTCCCCTATTAAAGATGTGACCATAAGCGATCGCTATATTTCCCTCAAACCCAAACAAAACCTCGATTAAAATCAATCAAACATATCATATAAATTATGTCTGTCAAAACATTAACGATTAACAACATCCCAGTAGCAGTTGAAGAAGGAGCAACTATTTTAGAAGCCGCTAAAGAAGCAGGTGTTCATATTCCTACTCTCTGCTTTTTAGAAGGAGTTTCTTCTGTCGCTGCCTGTCGCATGTGTTTGGTAGAAATTGAAGGAATCAATAAACTATTACCTTCTTGCGTCACTCAAGTAACAGAAGAAATGGTAGTACATACTGATACTCCTAAACTCCAGGAATATCGTCGCATGGTAATGGAATTACTCTTTGCTGAAGGCAATCATGTCTGTTCGATTTGTGTTGCTTATGGGAATTGTGTACTACAAAATTTGGCGATCGCAGTTGGCATTGAGCATAGCAGGTTTGCATATCG
>JBFRWL010000489.1:0-6608 GCA_051439565.1 Prochloraceae cyanobacterium | reverse complement strand
TTCTAGATCGGCTTGTTTAAAATCCCCAACTGCCAGTAAGTCTCGCAGTGTTGAGTATCTGTCTATATCAGAAATCAGTCTTAGGTTACTTCCTACGCGACTGAGATTATCCTCAAACTGAGAGCCTTGCTCAGATAAAGCTAATGTTTGAGCCAATTTCTCTAATTTTGCCTCTATTGCGGCTAAGCGAGTATTAACTTCAGATTCCCACTCCTTGCTAGACATTGTTCTCCTTAATTGCGAGATCTCATTTATTTATTTTAAGTAAGTGAGCATTACGAAAGTATTTGTAAATAAAAACTTAAGATGAAGAGGAGAAGAATTTGTTTTCAATCTGAACTATGTTCCAACGCTAACACTTAGCACTTTAAATTAATTAAACCCAGTTAAATATAACTTTTTTTTTAGAAAAGCGCTCAAAAAATATATAACAATGTATTTTTGAGAATATATATGGTTGGAAGCTATGACTAAAATACCAGAGATTAGTGTCTCACTTTCTAAGAAATTATTGGGTGCAGCACTAGTACTTTCTTTTCTCACCAGTGCTTGTGGTGGCAAGGAATCTCAAGCTACTAGAAATGCAATTCCAGTGAAATTGAAAACTCTAGAAACTGGCACCTTGATTGATAGCACTCAGTATGTTGGCACCCTAGAAGCGAAAACAAGGGTTAACTTGGCACCTCGAATTGATGGTCGTATCCTTGAGATTTTTGTGGAACAGGGAGATAAAGTTCGTCAGGGAGAGCCTATAGTCAAGCTAGAACCGACTAGAGAACAAGAGGAGGTAAATGCAGGAGTAGGAAATGTCAATTCTGCCAAAGCTGAGCTTATTGAAGCTGAAGCCGAACTCAAGACTAGAGAGGCCGATCGAGCTAGGGTAGCGGCAGAAGTAGAAAGTGCTAGAGCTGACCTACAAGATGCTGAAGCTGAGCTAGTCCTCGCGCAGGTTAATTACAAGCGGTCTAAATTTCTGGTAGCTGAAGGGGTTAGACCCCAGCAAGATTTAGACGATAACATCCGCGATCTCAACACGAAGATTGCCCAGCGTAATTCTGACCAGGAAACTCTCAACGCCTTCATTAAAGCTCTTATTGCAGCCGACAGGCAAGTTGACCAAGCTATAGCAGGGGTGAATAGTAGAAAAGCAGCAGTTGCGCGAGCTGAAGGGGAATTGGGTTCGACCAGTCAAGATCTGGTTTATAATACCGTAGTTGCACCGATCGAGGGGATTGTTGGAGATTTTAATGAGTACAAAGTAGGAGACGTGGTTTCGATCGGCAACCAATTAACTACAATCACCGATAACGAAATATTCTACATGCGCGTTAATATTCCTACTGAGTTCCGCTCCCGGCTGAAACTGGGACTTCCGGTAGAAATAGTTAATGCTGACGGTAGCGCAGGAGCCAAGGGTCAAGTTACCTTTATTGCGCCTCTAGTCGATCAAAGTACTCAATCTATCTTGACTAAAATCAGCTTCCGTAATGATGGCAGCCTCAGAGATAGACAATACGTTCGAGCAAGAGTTATTTGGGAGCGAAAACCGGGCTTGTTAATACCAACTACAGCCGTAACTAGCCTGGGGGGACAGAGATTTGTCTTTGTAGCTGAACCAGAAGAATCTAAACAAGAGGTAGAAGCTGCTAATTTAGTGGCTAAGCAGAAGCCGATTAGAACTTTGAGCATTCAAGGACAAGCCTACCAAGTAATTTCAGGAGTGAAGGAAGGAGATGAAATTGTCGTGTCGAGAATTCTCGATCTCAAAGATGGCACAGCTATTGTTGAAGAGTCTGTAAAGACTGAAGAGCCGATCGAGCAATAAGCCATAATTAAATTTACTTTGATGAATCTGGCAAGATGACAATAATGACAATTATGTTAGCTGCCGTCAAGCTAACTACCTCCTTCTCACCTCATAACAAATCCCGATTAATGAAACCCTTGTTAATATCTCTCCCACTCTCCCCACCCCTGCCTGTTCAGAAAAAGGGTGATAAAAAAAACAGATCGGTATAATAAGCTAGTGTCAATTTAACTTAGAGTACAAAAGTACCACGTAACATCTTTGAGGATAAACCCTTCAAACTTTATCCCCCTTCTCCCCTGCTTGCCTCTTCCCCTTCTCCCCCTAACCCCCTATCTTACAAACGCCTATGTTACTTTCTCTTTCAACCCCATTTATTAAGCGGCCGGTGTTAACCACCGTCTGTAGTATTGTTATTATCCTGCTGGGGATGATTTCTATGGCACTTCTCCCTTTAGATAAGTTGCCAGAAATTGCCCCCAAGAAGGTGGCAGTAACAGCCAACTATATCGGTGCCGATGCCCAAACCACCGTAGATAACGTCACCACAGTAATGGAGCGGGAAATCAACGGCACCGAGGACGTGAGGTGGATTGAGTCCTTCAGCGATAATACTGGGAATGTGACCATTAACGTTGTCTTCCCGACGGAAATAGACCGCAATATGGCCCAGGTACTCGTGCAAAATCGGGTCTCTCAAGCCCAACCTGACCTCCCCGAGACAGTTGTCTCAGCCGGGATCAAAACCGAGAAGCAGTCGCCGAGCGTCACCTTAGCCTATGCCTTCTACTCGGAAAAGGACGAGAACGGCAACTACCTTTACGATGAAGTTTTTCTCAATAACTACGTTGACCGCTACCTCTGGAATGAACTGAAGCGCATCAACGGTGTTGGCTCTCTCTCCCTATTTGGAGGAGCTAAATATGCGATGCGCCTCTGGGTCGATCCTGACAAACTTGCTGCGCGGGGATTGACTGCTTCCGATCTGGTCAATATTATCCAGGAGCAGAATGCCGATGTGGGGGCAGGGAGAATCGGCCAGATGCCAGCACCAGAAGAGCAGCAATTTGAAATCTCTTTGCAGGTGCAAGGTCGTTTCACAAGCGTGGCAGAAGCGGAAAACCTGGTTTTGAAAGTAGGGGATGATGGCACCCTGATCCGAGTTAAAGATGTGGGTCGGGTAGAACTGGGCATGGAAAACTATAACACTAAAGCTTTAGCTGACGGTTCTCCGGGAGTAGCGCTGCTCCTCTACCAACTGCCCGGTACCAATGCTCTGGAAACTGCCACCCTAGCCAAAGCCAAAATGGCAGAGCTAGAAAAGAGTTTTCCGCCAGGGTTTAAATACTATGTTGCGCAGGACAACACCTTGTTTGTTAATGCTTCCCTCAAAGATTTATCCATCAGCCTGATGCAAGCAATTTTGCTGGTGGTCATGATCATCTTCGTTTTCCTGCAGGACTGGCGCACTACTATTATTCCGGCAATCGCCATTCCCGTAGCTTTATTGGGAGCAATGATCGCGGTTCTGGCATTAGGTTTTAGTCTCAATCAGTTGACCTTGTTTGCTTTCGTGTTAGCATCGGGTCTGGTGGTAGATGACGGGATTGTGATTGTGGAGGCGGTCTCCACCAAGCTAGCTCAGGGGATGCGACCGATGCAGGCTGCCTTGGATTCCATGGAAGAATTGGTAGGGGCAACGATTTCTACCTCTGCCGTGCTGATGGCAGTGTTTATCCCCGTGTCTTTCTTCCCTGGGGCGACGGGCATCGTTTACAAACAATTTGCTCTGACTATCGCTTTCGCTATCGCCTGTTCTACCTTTAACGCCCTCACCTTCTCCCCCAGTATGTCCGCAGTCCTCCTGCGCCCCCCCTCCGAAGTACGCGGTCCCCTAGGAATATTCTTTGCTTGGTTTAATCGAGTCTTTGACTCATTTAGAGGGGGATACCGGCAGTTGATCGAATTCTTGACCCGCTTCAAATTGGTTGTCATGGCCATTTTTGTTGGGGGTTTGGTCTTTACGGGCTGGATGTACCAGTCCCTACCCCAAGGATTTATTCCGGGTGAAGATCAGGGTTATTTCTTTGTGCTGAATGAAGCCCCACCTGGGGTTTCCCTCAATTATACTTACGATATTGATAAGCTGATTCAGAAAGATACTCTATCTCAACCTGAAGTCGAGCATATTCTGTCCCTGTCTGGCTTTTCCTTTGACGGTCAAAATAGTAACAAGAGCGTCGCATTTATCAAGCTACATCCTTGGGAGGAACGACCAGGAGCCAAGAAGTCTACCTTCGGGGTGATGCAAAGGTTAAATCAGGGTTTTCGGCAGACTATGACTAGGTCTCGGGTGGTGGCGGTCAATGCTCCACCAGTGGATGGTTTAAGTAACTTTGACGGCTTGGAATTTTACGTTCAAGACCGCCAGTTAAGGGGGATGCCTGCCCTGATTGATAATACCCGGCGGGTGATGGGAGCAGCTAGTCAGAGACCTGAAATCGCAGTGGCCTTTACCACCTTCACCTTCGACAGCCCGAAAATGCAGCTGGCTATCGATCGCAACAAAGCTAAGGCTCAGAATGTGGATATCAATGAAATTCTCACCACCCTGCAAACTTACATCGGTTCCAACTTTGTCAACCGCTTTGTCCTCGACGGTCGGCTCTATCGAGTTTACGCTCAGGCAGATTACTCACTGCGATCCAATCCTCAAGATATTGGTCGCCTTTACATCCGCTCCCGCGATGGTGCGGTAATTCAACTGAGCAACTTGCTGGATTTAACAGAAACCACCTATCCGCCCATCGTCTCTAACTACCAAGTCTATCCGGCAATTAAACTGATTGCCTCGCCAGCACCTGGTTACAGCTCTGGACAGGTGATCACAGCGATGGAAGAGGTAGCCAATGAAGTCCTGCAACCGGGATTCGGCTACGAGTGGATTAACACGGCTGTAGATGAAAAATCCTCGGCTGGTGCCGCCCCCGTTCTCTTGGGCTTTGGCTTTGTGATGGTCTTCCTCGTGCTAGCTGCTCAGTACGAAAGCTACGTTGACCCGACTATCATTTTGCTGACGGTGCCCCTAGCAGCCTTGGGCGCTTTGGGAGGAATTTGGTTACGAGCAACCTTCGTGCAAGGTTTTCCTTTAAATCCAGGCAATGGGATTTGGCCGCTGCTCAACAACAACATTTATGTTCAGGTAGGTTTGGTGATGCTGATTGGGATGGCAGCTAAGAATGCAATCCTAATTGTAGAATTTGCCAACCAGGGGCGAAGCCAAGGAATGAGCATTACCCAAGCAGCAATTCACGCAGCAGAACAGCGTTTCCGACCAATTCTGATGACGGCATTTTCTACTCTCTTCGGTTTTCTGCCCCTGCTAATTGCCAGTGGTGCTGGTGCAGTAAGCCGTTGGTCACTGGGAACTGCAGTCTTTGGCGGGATGGTAGTTGCTACTTGTTTGAGTTTGCTCTTTGTTCCCAACCTCTATATCGTAATTAAGACTCTAGAACAAGAATACTTAAAGGGGAGCAAACCGGGCAAACCAGGCAAACCGGGCAAACCAGGTATGTCTCAAGGGCCTAAACAACCTAAAAAGCCCCAGGCTCCAGCAGGGAAACCAATCCCTACCTTTAAAGCCTCTGAGCAACCAGAGTAAGATGAGTAACTAGTGTTGTTACTTCTGACCTCTGACCTCCGAACCCCCACCTTCACCTACGGTGTACGCACAAGTAAAAAATCAAGAAAAACACTCTGTATTCGCCCCCCTAACCCCCCAATCCTGGGGGGATTTAGGGGACTAATTTAAGCTCAAAACCAAGTTGAGAAACCCACACTGTACCGCGATAGCGTGTCAGTGTGTGGAGAAGTAATCAAATTAAAGATATAGCAGCTTCAACTGCTGAGGAGAAGTAACTTAAATGTTTAAAGATTGGAGTTTTGATGATTGGATGAACCATATCATGTTTGGTTTTACTACTGTGGTGCTGATTTGGTCCTTCCTGTTTGCTTAATTATGGTCAATCGAAAAACGCTGTAAATTTCTCGCAAAGAAATGTTATTATCTGGTGCGGCTGTCACCTATTTTGGGATAATAAAAAGAGAATTGTCTTCTCACAAATTAGCAATTTTGTCAAGAGTAGCAGCTATGAATGTTAGAGTGATTATTTTTTCAGGAATTATGACAGCGCTGATTGGTGCGATGATCGGCTTAGCAGTTGCCAAAATTAGTCAACGGGAGTTGCGAACTAAAGGAATGGTTATCGGTGGAGCAATTTTAGGTTTTGCAGTAGGTGCTATGCAGGAATCGGTCCGACAGCAAAAGAACCAAATCAACTCAGATTCAGGCGAACAAGATGAAGCATAATTGTTCAAATATTTTAACTCATGGGGGTTTGGGGGTGGATAAGTCCCACGTTCTAAAGCAAGGGTGATTTAAGACTACATAAAAAACTTCCAGTTGAGAGCCTGCGAGCTTTAGCCGTAGGATGAAAACAAGTATGAGGCAGAGAGCCTCATGTCTCTTTTATTTTGATTTTTGACTTTCAATATATCTTTTTACCGTATCAGTTGAAACCTTACCCGTAGAAGCAACAAAATAACTAGGACTCCACAGACAAGGTAATTTCTTTAATTGAGGGAATTCTTGCCTAAGTATTCTAGATGCTCTTCCTTTGATCCATCTAGCTATTTCAGCAGGACTTTCATGAGTAGGTGCATTAACAAAAAAGTGTACGTGGTCTGGCATTATTTCTAGCGCTATTAGATGCCATCCATGTTCTTTAACCACCTCAAAAAT
>JBFRWL010000488.1:0-6975 GCA_051439565.1 Prochloraceae cyanobacterium | reverse complement strand
TAGGCATAATAGCAGGCATAATAGATGAAATACAAATAGTAGAGATAATCAATGAAAAGTTAGGAATTAAACCTCAAGAAAAGTTAAGTGGCGGCATAATCGTTAAAAGTATAATCTTAAATGCCATACAGCTCGACCGACTCTTCGCTGGATCTTTCAGTGTTTCCAAGGGATTCATGTAGTTATCATCAACGGAGTAAAACAAATTTCTAACTTAACTGATTCTAGATTAATGACTATTAATCATTTTTCTAAATTTTGCCAAAAATACTATATTTTATCTGGTTAATTAGTTTCGCTCTTTCTCAATTTTAAAAAACAATTAGCGCCAAATTAGTGCCTTTTTTTATTTCTTTGGTGACAACAAGCGAAAAACTTGTCATCCCTCTTTGTCAAACTAAACCGTCTAGTACGGTAGAGGGCAGGTATGCAGATACGCAAGCACATCTGCATACCCGCAATTACTTTTGTTTTCCCGCGCATACTTCTGTCGTGTTACTTTCAGAAGTGCGAAAAGGTGGTTACTGGATACCTTGAAGTCTGCCTTCCAGTTGGTTTCTTGGGCAATTGCTAAGATTAAGAAAGAAGCAAAGGGTATTTCCCTAATGGTTCAATCCCCAAGCAGGTTCATACCAGGGGCATCCTGCTTTTGTATGAGTTTTGGTGCTTTATTTTAGGTCGGGGCGCTCTTGCCTTCTCAACCGCGTTGCCAGTAGTCGGGAAGCTGTTCGATGAGATTGTCTAGTGCCTCTCCCTCCTTGAGACACTCGTTGCGAATGGCTCCGAATCAATAAAAACATTTTCAATGCTCGTCATGTACTCTCTTTCATACACTCCGCCTTGGTGGCTGAGAAACGGTCTATCAATGACCATCTATACAGCTTATTGGTTTAGCCAGAATTGGCACAGAACAATTACGCACCCCGAACCCTTTTACCAAGAGAAAATCTTTGTTGGTGCTCAAGGAGTCCCGATTTATGGTCTTGTAACTATTCCAGAAAAACCGCGAGGCACAATTATTGGCACCTACGGGATTACAGGAGCTCTGGAGAATCAATGGATTCTCAGGTTGCTAGGGCGTAAGGCGTTTGCTTCTGGTTATGCAGTAGTTCTGTTTGACTGGAGGGGACACGGCCAAACAGCCCAGTTATCTCCTACTTTAACTTCCGATGGCTTGTACGAAGGGGAAGATTTTGTCCGCATTGCTGCTGCTGCCAAAGCAATGGGTTGTCCAGCACCATTTTGGTTGACAGGCTATTCTCTAGGAGGACAACTAGCACTGTGGGGAGTTAAAGCAGCACAGGAGCTCGCCACCTGGGGAGAGGATCTAGAGTTGGTTGAGTCAGAAATTGGCGGCTCTGCAGTAATTTGTCCGAATCTCGATTCTAACCGCTCTTTTTCCTATTTAAGGCAAGATTTTTGGGGGTCAAAATTAGAACAGAGAATCGCTGGGTCTCTCCAAAAACTAGCTTGGCAAATTCACTCCTATCATCCAGAGGCCATAGATCCAGAAGCAATTAAACGAGCAAGCACTATTTGGGATTTCGATAAGGAATTGGTCATTGAACCATTAGGTTTCGACTCGCCGGAAGAATATTATCACGCTAGCAGCCCTCTGTACCTCTTGCCTGAACTGAACAAACCGACTCTGATTTTATATGCTGCTGACGATCCCTTGTTTGACCCGGCGATCGTGCCCGACTTACAGGCTGTTTGTGACCAAAATCCGGCTCTAGATTTAATCCTAACTGCTCGTGGCGGTCACGTCGGCTATCTCAGTAGCAAAGCTTGTCAGGGTCAAGCTCAAGATGGCGATCCTTGGTGGGGGTGGAATCGAATTTTAGAGTGGTTAGAGGATAGTTTTGAGAGCTCACACGACACGTACTCCCTCTTTGGTCGAGAGTGAGGCAATTGTAGATTGCCGATTTTAGATTTACCCTATAAATAAATTTAGAGGCAAAGAACGCTACAGTTTTTCCTCTTAGAATCTCGATAAACTCTCTGGCGTTGATCTAAAATTGGAGCCAGAGAATAACAATGATCGCATGGGCAGCAGAAGAACAACAAGGATGCAGATTTAGGCGATGCACGACTCAACAAACGTTTAGTTAAAATTGTGGAAGATTTGGCTGCTCATCCTAATGAAGCGCGTTCCCGAAGCAACGGAGAATTGGTCAGATACTAAGGCCATTTATCGATTCTGGCAAAACGAGAAAGTGCGTGCAGTGGATATAATTGAAGCTCTGGCATTTGGGTGTAGTCGAGCGAATTAAAGATTATCCAGTGGTTTTGGCGATTCAAGATACGACCGATTTAAGCTTTTCTCATCATGCTAGTAAAAGGAAAGAAAAAGGTTTTGGCCTAATTAGCGCTCACAAATATTCCTTGGGCTACTTGTCCACTCGTCTCTGGTAGTAACAACTGAGGGAGTCCCGTTGGGCTTACTCGACCAAAACACCTGGGTCAGAGTTGCAAAGCAGAAAGGAAAAATTAAATAGAAACGCTCTCTGGAGAGAAAAAGAAAGCAAGCGCTGGTTTAGTAGTTAGTCGCCACGGAATTATCTATTCGAGATGAAACTGTAGTTGTGACGATAGGCGACCGTGAAACTGCCGACCGGATTGAAAGAGCATTGGCTACTTACTCGATTGTCGCTTGGCGACTTTTATGGCTCACCATAGATGCGAGAGTTAATCCGGAATCTCCTTGTGACCGAGTCCTCGAAACAGAGGAGTGGCAAGCGCTTTATGCTCGAATTCACGAGTCTAAAAAAATTCCCCATCGTCCTCCTCGTTTACGTCAAGCAGTGCGGTGGATAGCTCAATTAGGCGGTTTTCTTGCCCGAAAAAGCGATAAAGAGCCAGGAGTCAAAACTATTTGGCGTGGATTGAGACGTTTGAACGATCTGACTAGTGGTTGGAAATTGCAGTCCTCTACAAACTATAAATAGCAGGGCTTTCAAGACTTATGGGTCAAGCATAGAGCTATTGGGGGGAGATGCAAATTATCTTAACTAGTCGCTTATACTACTTGAGAGCTTGAATTCGCATTGTATAAGTAAACCACGTCTAGGTTGAAACCCGGAGTTTTTCCACTTCGGGATTAAGATGAGTCGTTACCTCCACAATTGCCGTTCCACATACATGATAAGCAAAGGGACGTCCTTTTTCTTGGGTGCGATCGAACTCAATACCTGGCGTCGCATAAAAGGCGTGAGCAGAGAGGTTAGTGCGATCGAGAAATGCTTTTTCTAACAACCCCGCCCAGGTCAAGTTGGTTTCCTGTCCTGCATAAAGGATTTTTTCATCGACGATGGCAATCCGCTCTGGAACGCTAACTCTCAGTTCTTTGGTCGCCACTACTTTCAAGCAGTCTAAAATCTGAGCGATTGCTAGCAAGGTTGCATTTCCGTTTAAGTCGGTAGTGACGCTGGCCGCTGTAGGTGGCATATTGGCGATGCGGGTGGTATTAGTAGTCTCAATTTTGATGCGCTGTATTCCAATGCCAAGAGCCTTAGAGACGATCGCCGCAATCTTAGTACTCAAGCCTTGTCCCATCTCGACGCCTCCTGTAGTGACGCTGACGCTGCCATCAGTGTAAAGGTGAACTAAAGCACTCGCTTGGTTGAGAAATGTCGCCGTAAAGGAAATCCCAAAGCAGATAGGCATGAGGGCATAGCCTTTCTTAGTCTCAAAATGACTGGCATTGTAATCAGCGATGCGATTTTTAATTTCTGGCAAGTTATATTTTTGTTCTGCTTCCTGCCAAGTTTGACGGACACTGTTGGTTGGCATCTGCTGTCCGTAGGGAAATACATCTCCCGCTCGCAGCAAATTTTTACCTTGAATTTCCTCACGGGATACGCCTAATTTTTCTGCCACCTGAGTAATAGCGCTTTCCATGACGAACATTGCCTGCGGTCCGCCAAAACCACGCAAAGCCGTACTCGGAGGCAAATTGGTGCGACAAGAAGCCCGAAAAATACGAACGTTAGGAGTAAAGTAAGCGTTAGTGCTGTGAAATAGGGTTCTTTCTAAAACAGCCGTCGAGAGATCGGCATAAGCCCCAGCATTTTGATAGTGTTTGACTTCCTAGGCCAGAATTTTCCCTTCTTTAGTCACTCCGATTTTGAAATCAGAAGAGTAGGGGTGACGTTTGCCTGTCATTTTGAGGTCGTCTAAACGAGACAAAACCAGTTCTACGGGTTTCTGTAGGTGCCAGGCTGCTAAAGCGGCTAAACTTGCCCAGAGAGTTGCCTGTTCTTCCTTACCCCCAAAGGCTCCTCCCAAGCGTTTTACATCCACTTCGATCGCGTTATAGGGCAAGCTTAACATTTGGGCGATGGTTCGCTGCGCGGCGAAAGGGTTTTGGGTAGCTGAGTAAACGCGCATGGTTTGGCCTTCCAGGGGAATAGCACGGGCGCGTTGGGTTTCTAAGTACAGGTGTTCTTGTCCACCAATTTCACAGGTTCCCTCGACAATTAGAGCACAATTTGACCAGGCGCGAGCGACATCTCCCAGGACGAAAGTTCTTGGCACTCCAATAATTTGTCCTCGCACAAATGCTTCTTTGGGAGCGACAATTGCTGGAAGTTCTTCTACCTGTATGGCGAGCTTATGGGCTGCTTTTTGCGCGCGCGCCTTGGTTTTTCCGACCACGACTGCTACTGGCTGCCCGAGATAATGGACCTCATCCTGGGCTAGCAGTGGCCAATCGGGAATAATGCTACCCCATTGGTTGGTGCCAGGAATATCGGGAGCCGCGAACACAGCTACAATTTCATCTAGCGCCAGCGCTTGTTTGACGTTCAGGGCTAAGATTTTTCCCCGAGCAACGGTCGAGGCGACAACGGCCGCATACAGCATTTCTGCTGGTTGAGGCAGATCGTCTACATATTCTGCTTCTCCTCTGACGTGATAAGCGGCATCAATTCGTTTCATAGAACTCTCTGAGCTGAACAAAATCTGGATATAACTTGGTAAAGTGGGCAATTAAGAGTTGGCGGGCTAAAAGTCGCTTGTAGCTGGCAGAACCATGCACGTCGCTAATGGGGCAAATTTCGCGCTGGAGTATGGGGAAAGCTCTCTCAATGGTGTCTTGAGCAACTCGTTGGCCAAGGAAGTAATCGCTGGTTTGCTGACAGAGCAGTGGGATAGGAGCTACCCCTCCCATAGAGATGGCTATTTCACGAATCAAATCTTTTTCACAGCGAATCTTAATGGCGCTATTAACTACAGCACAATCAAAACATTTGCGTTTCGATACTTTTTCAAAATTGATTTGGCTCGCCTGCGGCGCGGGAAAAACGATCTCACTCAAAATTTCCCCAGGGTTTTTTGCCGTCTCTTTGTATGCTTGGAAAAACTCTTTGAGATTAAGGATACGGCTTCTGTTGCCGTTGTTTAGCACTAATTGAGAATCTAAGGCTAAAAGTAGGATACTTCCATCTGCGAGCGGGGAAGCAGCAACTATGTTTCCTCCCAAAGTGGCGCGGTTGCGGATTTGCTCGGAGGCGATCCGACCCACGTAAGCTTGAATGTCAGGAATTATTTTAACAATAGTAGGATGGGCGGCAAATTCGGCAAAGGTAGTCAGCGCTTGAATATGAATCTGACCGTCATAGCTCGAAATTCCCTTCCTCTGGGGAGACTGATTTAACAACCTCACTCTCGATTCTGGCAGGATGTCGCCGCAATCTACATAAATCTCCGTGCCTCCGGCAATGACAAAATCAGCTTTGGTGGTCTCATTCTCTAAAGCAGATGGGGGTAACTGACGCAGACGAGCGGGAATTTCTGCGAAATATTCAGGAACTATGCCCTTGGCAACTAAATCCTGAATGCTTTGTCGAGAACTATTGCCGAGCGATTCTATCAAGCAATTACAGGCCCGCTTCAGGGCAGCATAACCAGTACAGCGACAGAGGTTGCCACTCAGAGCATTTTTCATCCCCTCGGAGCTAATTTTTGTCCCGGCTGCCATCAAGTATCCGGTCAGCGACATCACCATTCCTGGCGTGCAGAAGCCGCATTGCGTCGCTCCTTCATCTACCAAGGCTTGTTGTACGGGAGAAAGCTCAGACTGATTCAAACCTTCCACCGTGACTAAATGTTTTCCGGGCAATTCTCCTAAAGGAAGCAGACACGATGCAACGGCTTGATAAAAAACTTCTTCTCCTCTAAGTTCGCCGAGCAGCAAGGTACAGGCACCGCATCCCCCTTCTCGGCAACCTTCTTTCGTTCCTGTAAGCTGTTCGCTTTGGCGCAGATAGTCCAACACTGTAACGCCAGGATTCTCGGAAGTACAAACCTGGCGTTCGTTGAGTAAGAAGTAAATTTGACACGTCATGGTTAGCTCGAGCAAGCTTTTATACTGTTCTTAATCTGCTCTTAATCATTATTGTCAACTAACTTAGATTGAACTGAGACAAGATCTCCGAGAAAATTTACACAAGCTAAGTGACACGCTAGAGGGATGGGAAAACAACTGGTTCCATTAATATCTCAAGAACAAATAGCCGCTACCGTAAGGCAACTCGCGCAAGAGCTAGATCGAGATTATGAACATCGCTCCCCGATGCTAGTAGGAATTCTTAAGGGTTCCTTCATCTTTCTCGCCGATCTGGTCAGAAATATGAAAACGCCAATCAGTAACATAGAATTTATACGCTTATCCAGCTACGGTTCTTCTACAATTAGTGCGGGGCAAGCAGAGGTAGTCGTGAGTCTGCCAGAAAAGGCTGTTAGGAGTCAGCACGTAGTTTTGATAGAGGACATTGTCGATACTGGCATCACCACGGATACAGCTTTGCGTTACTTAAGACAATACCAGCCCGCTTCTCTCAAACTATGTTCTTTGCTAGACAAACCTGCCCGCAGACAGGTGCCAGTTAACATCGATTATTTGGGTCTAACAGTACCCGATCGCTTCGTCGTTGGCTACGGCATTGACTTCGCTCAGAAGTACCGACAACTTCC
>JBFRWL010000487.1:0-3323 GCA_051439565.1 Prochloraceae cyanobacterium | reverse complement strand
CAGTTATGTTTACACCTGGCTGAAAAGGTTGTTGCAAATTCAACAGGGTGATATGAGTCAGAAAGAATGGATCGACAATGCGTCCATTGCTGACTATCAAGAACATCATAGTCTGGAAACTTTCTTTTGTTCTCTCTGTCTTTATTGGGTAGATCAAACTCAAGCCAAAAGACGTACTCCCAGGTTGTTAAAATTCCTCTCGGATCAAGCTGAAGCTGTTGGTTACTATTGGTTAGCGGCAGAAGCAGCAGAATTATTATCTCGTCTCAAAACTAAAGGCGATCGGGTAGAAGCTATCTATACCAAAACAGATGAAATCCCTCCCCTGGTAGATTTAATTAAACCCCAACAACCTCTGATATTGGTGGTGGAGTGGAAAGTGCCACCGAAGTTACAGCTAATTCCCAACCCCATTTACATCTGTTACCCGCAGGGGAAGGATTAAAAGCAGCCTTACTCTGTCGTCCTTTTGGGGATGTGGGTTCCTATTATCGTCCTGGAAAGGGAGGCTCAACGGTAATTGCCGAAATTGAAGGTGAACGTTTACAAACTACTCGCCAGATGCAGGAAGAAAAGAAACTTGCGAATGATGTATTAAAATCCTGTCCGATTCTCACTCGTTACGAACCCGAAGGCGGAGAATGGTTAATTGAAGACCCAGAAGACTGTTTATTTCTGTTATTAGAACTACAAGAATTGGGAGATAAGGTAACTATAGAATGGCCAGAAGGAGAAAAACTACGGGTAACTCATCAAGCGGGAATTAGTGATTTCCAGATGCAGATTAGACGCCAAAATGATTGGTTTGCTGCTAGTGGCGAGTTAAAACTGGACGATGATTTAGTGCTAGATATGGAAAATCTGCTGATCTTACTGGAACAAACTCCCAGTCGCTTTATTGAGATTAAAGAAGGTCAATTTATCGCTCTCACGCAACAGTTTCGCCAGCGTTTAGATGAATTAAGAGCCTATGGCAGCAAGAAGGGCAAAGGTCTACAGTTTCATCCTCTAACTTCTCTGGTATTGGAAGATGCGATCGCGGATGTGGGTCAACTCAAAGCCGATAAACACTGGAAACAGCAGGTGAGTAAGATCAAGGAAATGCAGGATTTACAGCCCCAACTGCCTTCTACCCTGCAAGCCGAATTAAGAGATTACCAACAAGAAGGTTTTGATTGGCTATCTCGTTTGGCTCATTGGGGTGTGGGTGCTTGTTTAGCAGATCAAATGGGATTGGGCAAAACCTTACAAGCTTTAGCGTTAATTCTCACCCATGCCCCTCAAGGTGCTACCTTAATTGTTGCTCCTACCTCTGTCTGTATGAACTGGATCTCGGAAGCAGAGAAATTTGCTCCTACTTTAAATCCGGTGCAGTTTGGTAATAGCGATCGCCAGAAGACATTAGATGAACTACAACCTTTCGATCTCTTTGTTTGCAGCTATGGTTTATTACAACAGGAAGAAGTAGCAGAAATGTTAGCCAAGGTGGAATGGCAAACCATTGTCCTCGATGAAGCACAAGCGATTAAAAACATGGCTACCAAACGCTCCCAAGCAGCCATGAAGCTTCAGGGTAAGTTTAAATTAATCACTACAGGAACTCCGATTGAGAACCATTTAGGGGAATTGTGGAATCTATTCCGCTTTATCAATCCAGGATTACTAGGCTCTTGGGAACAGTTTAACCAACGCTTTGCTGTTCCCATCGAAAGAAATCAGGATAAACATACTAAAAAGCAACTGAAAAAATTAATTCAACCTTTTCTCCTACGACGGACGAAAACTCAGGTTTTGGAAGAATTACCCTCGCGAACTGAGATTACTTTGCAGGTCGATATGTCGTCTGAAGAAATGGCATTTTATGAAGCGCTCCGTAAAAACGCGATCGCAAAATTAGCGGATAGTGAGGCAACTGCGGGAGCAAAACATCTGCAAGTATTAGCCGAAATCATGAAACTGCGTCGGGCTTGCTGTAATACTCGGTTGGTAATGTCCGATAGTAATTTACCCAGTGCTAAATTAGATGTATTCGGTGAAGTTTTAGAAGAATTATTAGATAATCGTCACAAAGCTTTAGTATTTAGTCAATTTGTCGATCATTTACATATTATTCGCGATTACCTTGATGAAAATAAAATATCCTATCAATATCTCGACGGTAGTACCCCAGCGAAACAAAGAAAAATCAGAGTAGATAAGTTTCAAGGAGGAGAAGGGGATGTTTTCTTAATCTCTCTGAAAGCGGGAGGCACAGGGCTCAATCTTACGGCTGCTGATTATGTGATTCATATGGACCCTTGGTGGAATCCCGCTGTCGAAGATCAAGCTTCAGATCGGGCGCATCGTATTGGGCAACAGCGTCCTGTAACTATTTATCGTTTGGTGACAAAGGGCACAATTGAAGAAAAGATTGTGGAGTTACATCATCACAAACGGGATTTAGCTGATAGTTTGCTTGAAGGTTCGGAAATTAGCGGCAAGATGTCTACTGATGAACTTTTGCGCTTGGTGACTCAGTAATACCAATACACTAAAGTTATATTTTAAGTCTAAAACGATAGAATGCTTGCTTTAATTTCGCTTAATGGGAATTAAGACTACCAAAAATGCAGCTAATTTGGAATTGTTGTACACTGATTTCAATCACTTTAAAATTTCTAGTTTCAATGGAGAATATTAAAATGGCGCGAAATTTTAAAAATCTTAAGCTTGTCTCTTTATCAGTGTTTGGTATTATCGCGTTTTTTAGTTTTCCAAGTCATGCGCAACAGACTCAATCCTTCTCATCCTGCGTTATACAGTTAGATAGAAAACTCTACATTGATGAAGCTATAGAAAATTGTAAACAGGCATTTAGAGGTAGACCTGTAAATGAAGATTACTCAACTTGTGTTGAAGCTCTAGATACAGAAATATACGTAGACGAAGCTATAGAGCATTGTAATGAAGTATTTCAAAATGCTGCAACTCCCTCATCAACTCCCTCATCAACTCCCACACCGACTCCTACTCAATCGTTACAATCAAATCGATTTTCTGTTGCTTCTAAAATTAGTGTTGGAGAAAATTGGGGTGCTGGAGCAAGGGAAGCTCACCATTATTGCACAGGTCAAGGATTTAATACTGGTTTTCCCAATGGGGAGGAAGGGATTGAAAATGGTAAGCGTGTAGTTGGAATTCACTGTTTCTAGATAAATAGCACGATCGCTGATCTTGTAGGCTGGGTTTCCTGACATCAACCCAGCAATTACAATTCTTTGCTTATCCAACAATTTACTGCACTGGACACTCAGGAATCACGACTGCTGCCTTCTTGTTAAAAT
>JBFRWL010000486.1:0-10837 GCA_051439565.1 Prochloraceae cyanobacterium | reverse complement strand
GCTATTTGTATTACTGGAGGAGTTGTTGGCGCTACTCTCTTAGCATTATTCTTGGTGCCCTGTGCCTACTTACTGCTGATCAGTCAAAACCATCTCAATTTTCTCCAATTTTCTCATCGTTAATCATTAATAATCACTTTTCCTCTATTTAATAAATGATCTTATGAATGACCTATCAAATCAGAACCAAAAAGACACCGAGTTAGGCCAATCTGCCTCTAACTTTAAACCCAAAAAATTTGGTTTATTAAGTCGGGGGACTATACTGCTGCTATCTGGACTATTAGTTTGTTTGTTTACACCCTCTAGTCGCAAATGGGTGTCAAAATTGCCAATTCTGGCGACTATCCAGCCCGATCGCCCAGCAACTGCTCAAGATTCCTCTTTAACTACTATTCTTCCTGTGGAAACCATTAAGGTCAACTTGGTTCACTCTTATCAAGTCGATCGCACCTACACTGGCACTATTGTCCCTCGCCGTAGTAGTTCCCTTGGCTTTGAGCGAGGGGGTAAATTACTGAGCCTCAAAGTCGATCGAGGAGAGCAAGTTAAAGTTGGTACTCCCCTTGCTATCCTAGACACAAAAAACCTCAAAGGAAAACAACTCGAACTCCTCGCCGAAAGGAAACAAGTAAATGCACTTCTCAAAGAATTGCTTGCAGGCTCTCGGAGCGAAACTATTGCTGCTGCAAGGTCAACTGTTAAAAGTTTGCACTCCCAACTTCAACTAGCTAGAAACAAAAGTCAACGCCGCCAAGAGCTTTATACCTCTGGAGCTATTTCTCGCGAGCAACTCGACGAAGCCACCACTGAAGTCAAAACCCTTCAAGCTCGTCTTCATGAAGCTCAAAGTCAACTCGATAAGTTACTGACGGGTACGCGCCCGGAAAAAATCGAAGCTCAACAAGCACTTCTGCAAAAATTAGATGCTAAGTTAGCCAGTCTAGAAATTGAACTGGAAAAAAGCACCCTGAAAGCTCCTTTTACCGGAACAATTGCCAACCGTTTAGTGGATGAAGGTACTGTCGTCTCTACTGGTCAAACGATTCTTACTCTAGTGGAAGCGCAAGTTCTAGAAGCCCAGATTGGTGTTCCTGTAAACACCGCTAACCAAATTCCTCTCGGTAGCAAGCAGCAGTTACAAATCGGTTCCAGGAAATATCTTGCCCGAGTTTTATCTACTCTTCCCCAACTAGATTCCGCTACTCGCACTCTAACAGTTGTCCTTCGCTTGGATAAATCAGCAGCTAGGGAAGTTCGAGCTGGACAAGTAGCTCGGTTAAAATTAAGCCAAACCATTGCCGATTCTGGATACTGGCTACCGACCACTGCCCTTGTGAGAGGAGTACGAGGTTTATGGTCTTGTCATGTCTTAGGAAAATCAGAATTAGTGCCAGCTGATACTGCCAAAGTCTTCCGTGTTGAACGACGAGAGTTAGAAGTCCTCCAGATTGAAAGCGATCGTGTTTTTGTTCGCGGTACACTCCAAAATAACGATCGAGTTATTGTTAACGGCAACCATCGTCTGGTCACGGGTCAATTAGTGCGTCCCATTGAGACTATCACTTTATGGTAAAACCTCGATTTTTTGAATCAGCCACCGATCTTGTTGGCGGACGAAATCATAGCGGACGAGCAGGTTGCTGTCGTATGAATGATTTTGATGAAATTGTCCATTTTGATAGTATTTTGCCGCTTCTCTTACTTTAGCTTGTACTGTAGCTCGATCGGGGTTTTGCTCGTCGAGGGTCACAGATGCAACTTCAACAGTGTGTTGATATTGCCGATAAGCATTATGATCTTTGAAATATTTAGCTCGATCGCGCCACTGGGACAAGATTGGATCGGCTAAGATCCCATTCAATTGCTCTATTTTATGATTAGAACCAAAAGCTTGTGACTTACTTTGCAGCCAAGTTTGAATTACTTGTATAGCATCTTCTCTACTGAGAATTTCTTGAGATTTATTAACAGGCTCAGGCTCTACCAAATCAAGAGTTGCAGAATTTACAGGATTTAGAGAAATCTGATTTATGTTCTCCGATGGCGTTGGTTCTAAGACAAGTTCATCACCACTCCTAATCTCAAACCACTTGTAGGAAAATCCCAATACTCCTAACCCCAAACAAAGAGGAATTCCCAGCAGTAAAAGGCGTTGTGTTTTCCGAGGTAGTTGGCGACGTCTATTTAGTCCTAGCCGACGACGACGAATTTTTCGATTTGCTCTAGTTTGTCTTCTATTAGTGGAGGATAGTGAAGGTTCAGGCATACTTTCTCTCGATTGTTGCTGTTGGCTAGATTGCCCATTTGAAGATGGGAACAAATTTTGTCTGGCATCAGCAAAGGGAAAGATATCTCCATTAGAAAAAGGAAGTGCTGGCTCTGTCAAAGGAGAAGTATTGCTGGTATTTTTGCTGACAAGATTGTGTTTTTGAGTAAATCGAGAACGGATATTGGCATAGGCGAGACTAAGTTTCTTTACTGATTGAGGAATACTTGGTTTTCTTATTTGTTGAGATTTCTGGCTTTTTCTTGCCGCCTTAACCTTGCTAGTCTCAATTGGTTGCGACTCCAACTCCCTTTGCTGAAAGCTAGTTTCTCCTGAAAGTTTTTCTAAATAGTTTTGTACGTCGCGATCGTCAAAATATTCTTGCAAAGATGCCTGCTGGTTTGCCAAGTCTCGACAGTGGCAAAATACCTCTGTTTGCAGCCAACGTTCTGAATACAAACACAAGCCAGGTAATAAGTCAGGGGAACCCTGAGAATGTTCTCGAATAAATGCTAGCGGTTCGCATTCTTGACTTTGTTCTAAAGCCAAACCAGCTGAGTCTGTTTGACCTAAAAGCAAAGCACATACTGCTTGCTCTAAATATACGTCCTGGCGTTTTCCCAAGTTTTCGAGCATTTCTTGAGCGCGGACGATAAGGGCTGGTTGCTTGTAGGCAAATCCCTTGGCTAACAGAGCATAAATTGCTAGGTAAGCTCCTACTGCTGAAGGACGTTGTGCTTCAGCTTCAAACATTTCTTGCTGTTCTGCTGAACTTAGGTAACTGCGTAGCTGTTGAATAAAACGAAGAAATTCATCTATGCTTAAACCCGATTTATCTTCTCCCGTCCCATCTATACCGCCGCGTTCTTGCAGCATTTGTTGAAGCAGTTGCAAGCCTTTAGTTCTCTTTTCAGGGTTATCTTCGTTCAGAGACAATGATTCTAAAATCAGGTAGGGTCGTAATTTGCACAGATCGACTTGAATTTCCTCCCTGACGCTAGGAAATAAATCTTCCCGAAGCAATAAATCTAAACCCATTTGCCCAGAAGTAGCCGCATTTTCATATTTGTTTTGCTGCCACTCTTCTCTGCCTAGTTCTAAATATGCCAGTGCTAAGCTTAAAACGATATCTCCTCGAAGCTTATGGGAATTGGAGTCATTCTCTCTGCTCCCTTGGTTGAGATCGGTATTATCTAGGTTTCTCAGGTAAGGAAGACCTAGCCTCAATACTAGTTCGTATTCTCCGAGTTCTTGCATAATTAGCAGAGCGCCAACAAATTGCTCGGAGCGAATTTCTAGCCAGGGAGTTTGACTCTCAACTAAAGCGTCTGTTAATTCTATAGTTTTAGTTAAAATCTGCTTAGATTCTGGTTCTGGGCTAAATTCGTAGGTTCTTTCCAGAAAACTAGCATTGTATCCCCCACGTTTTTCAGAGTTGGAGAGAACTTTGTAAGCTTCTTCTAGAAGTTGTTTGCGAGCATCAATAGCTAAGTCGCTGTACTCGCTGCGAGGCATTTGTAAGCTACGGTCTTGATAAGCTTGAGTCAGCTGCTCGCTAGTCGCTTGAATAGGTACGCCTAAAATTCTATAATAATCGAGCGGAATTCGCACAGTTCAATTCTCCAGGGCAGAGTTATTGAATTAATTAAATTTAAGATATAGTTAAGCTAACTATAATAGGTTTTTCGTTGTAATACAGGTCAATTTAGCAAAAATTTGCATAAAAGAGCAACTAAACTAAAAAATAGCTCGCTTCAACTCTATCAATCCTCCGAACTCCTACGTTTAATCTTAAACTGTTGTTACTGTTTGTAAACCGAAAGATTGCCTTAGTTTGGTCTATCGGTTGACAACAAAATATTTATTTCCTTTTGTTGTACAAGATACTATAAGCCTGATGTTTTCCGAAAGAACTTTACCTGAATTTAAGGCTACTTCCACAGAAATTAGCAAGGAAGAAGGATTGGTCCTTTACCAAGACATGGTTCTAGGGCGCTTGTTTGAAGATAGGTGTGCCCAAATGTACCAACGGGGCAGAATGTTTGGTTTTGTCCATCTCTATAACGGTCAAGAGGGTGTTTCTACTGGAGTAATTAAATCTTTGCGCCCAGGCGAAGATTATGTATGTAGTACCTACCGCGATCACGTTCATGCCCTCAGTTGTGGAGTTCCAGCCAAAGAGGTGATGGCAGAACTATTTGGCAAAGAAACAGGTTGCAGTAAAGGTCGCGGCGGTTCGATGCACATGTTTTCCGCCCAACACCATCTTTTAGGCGGCTATGCCTTTGTGGCGGAAGGAATTCCAGTAGCGACAGGAGCTGCTTTTCAAAGTAAGTATCGACGAGAGGTTTTGGGGGATGAGAGTGCCGATCGAGTAACTACCTGTTTTTTTGGCGATGGAGCTAGCAATAATGGCCAGTTTTTTGAATGTTTGAATATGGCAGCTCTGTGGAAACTACCAATTATTTACGTGGTAGAAAATAACAAGTGGGCAATTGGCATGGCTCACGACAGGGCGACTTCCCAACCAGAAATTTATAAAAAAGCCAGCGTGTTTGGTATGGCTGGGGTAGAAGTAGATGGGATGGATGTCTTGGCAGTTCGTGCTGCTGCTCGTGAGGCGATCGCCCGTGCTCGTGCTGGGGAAGGACCAACTCTTATTGAAGCCCTTACTTATCGCTTCCGAGGTCACTCGCTAGCAGATCCAGATAAACTCCGCCCTAAAGATGAAAAACAATTCTGGCTCTCCCGCGATCCCATTACCAGATTTGCTGCTTACCTCAGCGAACAAAACTTAGCCAGTGAGCAGGAACTTAAAGCAATTGAGCGTCAGGTACAAGAAGAAATTGACCAAGCCGTACAATTTGCCGAAGAAAGCCCAGAACCCGATCCCCGGGAGCTATACCGCTATGTATTTGCGGAACATGATTGAGGCGATCGAACTCTGACCAAGGCTTTTGTCGTAGAAGGCAGGAGGTAGGAGGCAGAGGACAGAAGGTTTAATTTTTCCTATCCCGTCTCAACTTATTTGATGTTTGCTTCTTCCCTTATTCTGCCCTCTGCCCTCTGCCTTTTTGGGAATAACTTTTTGTAGCAACAAAAAAAGAAATTGATATCACTTGTTGAAAATATCAATTAAGATATTACTAATTTGGGTATTTTTTCAGGGAACTTGGTCTCGCTGGTCACTGTCCTAGCTAAAATAGCTGGAATAATAAAAATAATTTATGTTCACTAGTATGTATTACTACTAGAAGTGGAGACGAATTATATAGATGAAAATAACTAGTTCCCTAGAAATCTTTTCGCTCTTGGAGTTATTCCAACTAATAGATTCGGGCGCCAAATCTGGGAAACTGACTATCAAGATTCCCTCGAATATCAAAACTCCTCAAGGAGAAAACACTTACTATCTGTGGTTTGATAAAGGAAGGCTGATAGCGATCGACAACAATTCCCCAAATTCAAGCTTAATTGCTTCTATAGAAGATAGAGGATGGCTCAAGCGTCGCGTAATTGAGAAATTGGAGAATTTATGCCCGCCTGGTGTTCCTCTGGGAAACCACTTAAAAAAAATGGGAGTCCTGAAAAGCGAACAGCTCCAGCTACTCCTTCAAATTAAGCTAGAGCAAATATATTATTTATTTGAACTTCCTTTAGATAAATTTAACGTTCAAGTTTCTTTTGTAAAAGTAAATAACACAACAGATCTACCTTGGCTGGAAATGACAGGAATTAGAGTCAAGGCTAGGCAAGTAGCATTATATGCTCTCAGAAAACTAAAAAATTGGGAAAAACTCAATAATACAATTCAACTACCCGAGACTAATTCTGTACTGGAGCGGGTAGTTAGTCAACCTGATTTTCAACTTGATGCTCTGGAACTACATATCTGGAAACGCGCCAACGGCACAACTACTTTAGAAACCGCAGCTAAGCAACTCCATCTGTCCTTAACTAACATACAACGAGCTACTTTTCGATTGATAGTAGCTGGAATAGTAGAGGAAGTATCTGAGTCTCAAGCCAAGATTAGAGCTACTATGACCACTAAACCCCTGCTATCTTTCTCGGTGGTTAATAAAAGTCTCAAATCGATCCTGGAACAACTAGAAGCTCAGCCTGCTCTATTGGTACAAAGTATAGTTCACTTTGCCCTATTTATAATTTTATTTGGTTAGTAAGTAGGGTTGGCTGAAAAAGTAATAATTCTCGGTGGGCATAGGTGTTAGGTGGTAGGGGAATTTTCTTAGGATTGGTGCCAGAATAGATCTCAAATAATTTCCTGGTCTGGCAAGGTTTTTGAACTTGTTACCAGAAAGGTCTAATTCCGTCGTTCCCTGTGTTGCAGCTTGTTCAATTACCTGTAGCAATTCGTCCTCGGTCATCAGCCAGCACTCAGATACAAATTGCAGTTATTATAATTGAATTTAAATTACATATTGAACCTTGCCGCATTTTTCCCTCGAGCAAGCCGAACAGCAACTGCTTTATACTGAGGACACTTAGACTGTGGATCTAAGTGAGGACCAGTGACGCGGTTAGTATGAGTTTCTGGGTAATGGAAGGAGAGGAACAAGGTACTAGGGGCGATACGCCTTGAATGCTTCGCTTTAACTGTAGTACTTCCCCAACGACTTTCGAGATTTACTTGCTCTCCATCGGCAATATGTTCTCGATCAGCATCTGCTGGATGAATTTCCAAGACATCCTCAGGCACTAACTCTTGATTCGGCGTGCGGCGAGTCATCGTACCGACATTGTAATGCTCCAGCAACCTTCCGGTAATTAAGAGGAAAGGAAATCCTTCTACCCCATGTTCAGGACTGGGTATATAGTCGATCGCCACCAATTGTCCTTGACCACGAAGAAAGCGATCGGCGTGTACCGTTACTGTACCAGGATGTTCGCGAGCAGGACAGGGCCATTGTAAGCCATCGCCTTCCAGGCGATCGTAGCTCACGCCACCAAAGAAATGAGGGGCAACTCGGGCAATTTCCTCCATTACCTCTCCAGGATTTTGGTAATTCCAATTAGCGCCCATTTTCACAGCAACATCGCGAATTGCTTCCCAATCAGGTCTTGCTTCTCCTGGTGGGGTTACAGCAGGTCGGACGTGTTGAATGCGTCGCTCACCATTAGTAAACGTTCCCTCCTGTTCTAAAGCGGCGGCGGCGGGTAAAATAAGATGGGCATAGTGGCAGGTTTCAGAGAAGAATAACTCCTGAACGACTAAGAAATCTAGATTCGAGAGTGCTTCCCTGACGTGAGTTTCATTAGGATCGCTTTGAACCACGTCTTCTCCCTGAATCCAGAGAGAGTGAATATCCCCTCGTGCGGCTGCGTCAATCATTTCTGGAATAGTTAGCCCCGGTTCTTCAGGGGGGACTCCTCCCCAGATTTGCTCTAAACGCTGACGCAGTTCTGGGTTATTTAAAGGTTGATATCCGGTAATTAGGTTAGGCATACCGCCCATATCTGCATTCCCCTGGACGTTATTCTGTCCTCGTAAAGGCGACATTCCCGCACCTTCCCGTCCAATGCTACCAGTAAGCATTCCTAGGTTACACAGGGTCATTACTGAAGCAGTTCCTTGGGTGAGTTCGGATAAGCCAAGACCATGCACAAACAGGGTTTGACCACAACTGCCGATTAAACGGGCAGCTTCACGGATTAGTTTGGGTTCAACGGTGGTAATGCTAGCGATTTCCTTGAGAGAGAGGTTATTGACAAAGGTAAAGAATTCCCGATAGCCTTCCACACGATCGTTGAGATAATCGCGATCGATTAGGTCTTCTTCAATTAAGACTTTAGCCAAGGCGTTAAATAGAGGAACATTCGTACCAGGAAGCAGTTGTAGGTGCAGGTCTGCATATTCGGCTAATTCAATTTGGCGCGGATCGATGACTACAAGAGGCGTACCATTTAGCACCGCTTGCTCGATCCTTGCTCCCACGACTGGATGCGCCTCGGTGGGATTTGCTCCGGCGATGACAATGCACTTAGCTTTCTCAATATCTACATAGGAAGCGGAAGCTGCACCAGCCCCTGTGACAGTTCGCAGTCCCAACGCAGTGGAAGAATGGCACACCCGCGCACAGCAATCTACATTATTAGTCTTAATTAAGCTGCGGAACAGTTTTTGCAACAAGTATGCTGCTTCATTAGTGGAACGGGAGGAAGAAAAAGCCCCTAGGGCATCAGCACCATAACTTGCCTTGATTTTGAGCAGTTGTTCGGCAATTAAATGCAAAGCTTCTTCCCAGGAAATGGGTTGAAATTGCTCTCCTACTCGTTTGAGGGGTTGGGTGAGGCGATCGCTGGCATGATGGTAGTTGTGAGCATAACGTCCCTTGATGCACAGATGACCGCGATTGACTGCAGCATCTTCTACTGGGTTGATGCGAAGTACTTTTCCTTGGGCGGATTCTACTTCCAAGCGACAGCCAACGCCACAATAACCGCAGACAGTCTGAGTAACAGAGTCGGCGGGAGTTGGCTCGAGGCGATCGCGATCGGTAATTGCGCCTGTAGGACATCGATCGATACAAGCACCGCAAGCAACGCAAGGACTATCGGCAAAACGTTCTCCGGCACCAAATATCAGTTGACTCTCTGGTCCTCGACTAGCAATACTATAAACGAACTGTCCCTGAATTTGTTCGCAAGCATTTAAACAGAGGCGACAGCTGATACAGGTACTGGGGTCGAAACGCAGGTAAGGATGGCTATCGTCTAACTTAGCAACATGACCGTTAGGCATGGCTGTTAGATTGTAATCTTCAAGTAACTTAGTAAACTTAGTTTCTGTGCCATTACCTTTAAAGACTGGTTGTTCCCCATCTAGGTACAGAGAGAGAATATCTCTTCGCAGGGCTTCCAGTTTGGGGGTGTGGGTTTGGATTTCCATTCCTGGTTGCAGGGGTGTATGACAAGCGCCCACTGGTCTTCTCTTCCGGTCTATCTCTACCAAGCAGAGGCGGCATCCTCCCTCTGGACGCATCCCTTCACCGTAACAGAGAGTAGGAATTTCTATGCCGAGGCGTTTTGCTCCTTGGAGAATAGTTTCACCGTCTTTGACATCAACTATCTGTCCGTTAATCTTTGCCTGCTGTGAATTCATAACCCTCCTCCTGAGTGAAAAATTCGATCGCCGAAATGCTCAATCATCTGCCGCATCGGACCTGGTATGTACTGTCCAAAGGCACAGAGGCTTCCTTGTTTGATCGCTTCCAAGAGTCGTTCGAGTTGCGATCGGCATTCTAATCGATCGATTTGATTCTTGACTAAATTCCAAGCCTTTTGCGAACCTAAACTACAGGGAACACATTTACCGCAGGATTCATCCATCATAAACTGAAGCCAATGTTCCAACAGAGCGCGATAATCCGTACCTTCGGGTAATGCTACTATGCCCCCATGTCCTAACTGGATACCTCGTTCAGCCATTGTCCCATAGCAGATCGGCACATCCCATTGTTCGGGAAGTAACAAACTTCCCATTGGACCTCCTAGTATTATTGCTTCTAGGGGTTTGCCGTTAGCACTTCCCCCCGCCTCTGCAATCAATTCTCGCAGGGTAGTACCAAACTCTACTTCGACAATGCCGGGACGGGCAAAACCATGAGTCAAACAAATGGCTTTAGTTCCAGAACTAGATTTCGTTCCTAAAGCAGCGTAAGCTGGAGCGCCTTTTTCCAGAATAGCGGCAATATTAACTAGAGTCTCTACATTATTAACTACCGTTGGTTTGCCATAGAGTCCCTCTTCGGTGGGATAAGGAGGACGGATTTGCACTTCCCCTCGTAATCCTTCAATCGCATTGAGCATAGCGGTTTCTTCGCCACAGACATAGCTACCCATGCCAGGGAAAATGGAGATTTGAAAGGGAAAAGTGTCCTGAGAACCAAAAATACCGGCAGCGCGGGCTTGGGCGATCGCCTCTCGCATTCGAGTCATGGCTTGGGGATATTCGGAACGAATAAACACAATCCCCTGACTTGCGCCTATTGCATAACCACACAGCAGCATCCCTTCAATAACTCCGTGCGGATCGTTTTCCATCAACACCCGATCGATAAAAGAACCTGGATCGCCTTCGTCACCGTTAGCAACCACATAGCGTGGTTCTCCTTTGGCTTGAGCACAGCTGCGCCATTTCTTGCCTGTAGGAAAACCCGCTCCTCCACGTCCTCGTTGGCCGGAGCGTTCTAGAGCTGATAAGATATCTTCTGGACTACCTGTGAGAGCTCGAAGCCAAGCAGCATAAGCCCCTGCTGCCCGTGCCTTTTCTAACTGGGAATAGTCATCCCCCGCACGGCGAGTAACAATTGCTTCGGGTGCAAGACAGCGTACGGAAAGTTGAGGTGGTTCGATCGTTGCTGCCAACCCTTCATCTGCTAAAGTTTGGGCTTGCTGGTTAAAGAACAAACGCTCCTGGGCATCTAATACCGCTGGCGAGCGATCGCAATATCCGAGACAGTAAACTACTTTGCACTTGGAGCGTTTTTGTAGTTGTTCATACAACTTACCTGCACCAGCCAGCATACAGGAAGTCCCTTGACAGAC
>JBFRWL010000485.1:0-3691 GCA_051439565.1 Prochloraceae cyanobacterium | reverse complement strand
TTCACTTCATGAATTTGCCTCAGATATATCTCGATTAGTTTATCCAGCTAGAGTCGAGTATGTTAACGGTACTTAAACAATTTTAACGGTCAAAACAAGATAGAATGCTTTTAATAATTGGCTTGAGCATTACTTTATAAAGCGATCGCTCGAAAGTTTAACAAAAATTAAGCCCAAACAAAGCCATAACTAGCTTTATAAGCAGTGAATACGTGATGATTTTCGTTGAGCCATTGGACAAAACGATATGATATAGCTGTACGAAATGCCTCTAAAGCTTCAGGAAATGTATCCAAAGGTTTATTTGCCCAACGCCTTCTTAAACCTCCACTTAACTTATGCCAAAGAATAAAATTATAAGCACAAAAGACTAATATAAAATGGTAAGTTACGTCGGCTAAATCCAGACGTTAACTCCCGCTTGGGTCTTTAACTTTGCCTTATTGATTCTCTTTTTCTTCTACTCTTCATTGAGTTAGAAAGCAAACGAACTATGAAAATATCTTTAGCACCGAGATAAATAACAAGAAGATTGAGTAAAAAATAAGCCAACTGCAAAGACTGAGTTAATTCCGAACCTTGCCATATGAGAATGATGCCGCTTACTAGCAGACATATAGGGGCAATTACTGCTTGAAAGATATAAAGTATTATTCCAGTTTCCCCGATCGCTTGTCTTCTAACTATCGGTAAAAAAACTGAGATTAGAAAATAAAAAACACCTAAAATAACGTCCAAAAAACCTATCACAGAGGCAAAATTAAACATGGTATTATTCCTTGCTAATTGTTGAAATTATCTATGAGCCAGCCTATCTGAATCGCGAACACAGTCTATTTAGAGAAGGGAACAGAGAACAATTAAAATAAAAATAAAAATAAATGTCGAAATTTAAGAAAATCTTAAGCTTTTGCTTGGACAAACCCCATGAGAAAAATCATGGCGATCCTCGACAAGCTTAGTTTGTCCGAGAACCAAAGTTCGATCGAGAACTGCAATCTCGTACAGTGGCAAAGCATAGCCTAGATCGCGTTTCTTCTCAATTTACCATCAAGCAGCTACGGGTAAACTAGACTATTGTAAAGACTGGCCTCGGAGTTGTTTAGCATTAATTATTATCTTAGATTGGTTTCCTGGCAATATGTGTCGGAATCGCCACCAAGCTTTTGATAAATATAAAACGCAACATTCTAAGGAAAGAAACAAAAAACAATGAAATTACTAGCAGGAGATATTGGCGGGACTAAAACTATTTTGCGGTTAGTTGAGGTAACACAACAGGGGAAATCTTTCGAGACGATCGAACAAGTTACCTATGCCAGCAAAAATTTTCCCGATCTCGTACCCATAGTGGAGCAGTTTCTTAGTAGCATACAGCAACCATCTCCTCAAGTAGCTTGTTTTGCGATCGCCGGGCCTGTAGTTAACAATACCTCAAAGCTCACCAATCTCAATTGGGAACTCGATAAGCAACGGCTAGAAAATGAACTCGATATAGAAAAGGTCAGTTTAATCAATGATTTTGCTGCAGTCAGTTACGGGATCTTAGGATTGCAAAATTCCGATCTGGAGACTTTACAAGCAGGAAACCCTCGCGATCGGTCCCCAATTGCCGTAATTGGGGCGGGAACGGGTTTAGGAGCAGGATTTTTAGTTCCTCAAGCTTCAAATTATCAGGCATTTGCTACAGAAGGGGGACATACTGATTTTGCACCTCGTTCCGAGCTAGAGTGGCAACTATTACAATATCTTCAAGATAAATATCAGCTCGATCGCATCTCCGTTGAGCGAGTAGTTTCCGGTCAGGGTATTGTTGCAATTTATCAGTTTTTGCGCGATCGCTCCTTTGCCTCAGAGTCAGAAGCAGTAGGAGCAAAAATTAGACAATGGGAAGAGCAACAACAGGAGATGAGAGTCGATCCAGCAGCGATTATTTCCCAAGCAGCTTTAGAAGCAAATGATCCTCTTTGTGTCAAAACTATGCAGGTGTTTGTGGAAGCTTATGGCGCAGAAGCGGGAAATGTTGCCCTTAAATTCCTTCCCTATGGGGGTCTTTATATTGCTGGAGGAATTGCCGGGAAAAATTTGCCTCTGATCCGAGATGGTCGTTTTCTCTGGGCATTTAAACACAAAGGGAGAATGACTTCTTTACTCGAACAGATCCCAGTTCGTGTGGTTTTAAACCCCCAGGTAGGCTTACTTGGCTCTATTCTCTATGCTTATTCTCAAATTTGAGCTTATCAACAAAGCACACAAAAATATTAGAAAAATACTAATTTAAATATTAAGTAAAGATTGTCTATTTCGTAGAAGATACAGTTGACTTTTATTCCTGGAACATTGCTGGTTATCACGTATTATTGTTGCGCAACCTAGAAAAACTACCTGAATAGCTAGATCTCGGCTAAACCGAGGCTCTGTGCGATCGCATTCCCCTTGCTATTTTAGAGATAAAATCCGCCTAATTCCTGCAATTCGAACAAGGTCAGAGGCTGACAGGGATACTGGGAGAGGGGTTTAGGCTGTAAAGAATTTTGAAGTGGAGGAAAATCTCCTCACACCCTCTCTCAACCAACCTTGCTTGCTTTTGACTGGGTACTTAAGTATAAACGAAACTTTACATATTTGGCTCTGGCGCTATAAATAGTAGTTATCCCCAAGTACAGTCAAGGGGACTGTGCTCCGATCGCTTGACTAATTTAGTTTTCCTTCTTATCCCTGAGTCAAAACTCCCTGACAACTCTTTCAGTACAGGTGTTAGGATAAAAGTCGAGAATTAAGTATCGGTAGCAGAATTTGTTTTGAGCATTGACAGGTTTTTCCCGTTTAGTTTTGGCAACCTTCTCTCCGACATCCCAATCTCTACACCCATTTCTTTTTACGGAGATAATCTATGTCGATTTATGTAGGCAACTTATCCTTTGAGGTTAGCGAACAAGACCTCAATGAGGTTTTTGCTGAATATGGTTCAGTGCGGCGAGTTCACCTGCCCACAGACCGCGAGACCGGGCGGATGCGCGGCTTTGGTTTTGTGGAAATGGAGACGCTAACTCAAGAAGAGGCAGCAATAGCTGCCCTAGATGGAGCAGAATGGTACGGTCGCTCCCTCAAAGTCAATAAAGCTAAACCCCGTGAAGAACGAGGTCCATCTAGAGCTGGCTATCGGAGCGGTCGGTAAAGCAGTACACGGTAGACCTCTCTTACATAAAGCGTCTGTACAGGGGCTCACAGGTCAGGGGTTTGCCGTTGATATTTAATTGTGAATTAGTGACTTCGCTTACGTACCTCTGACCTCTGACCTCTGAGCCCTGACCTTCAATAAAATATATTCCTTCCCTCACAGTAAGGTTTGAGCTTAACTTCGTGGCATTCCGCTTATGGTCATGACACCACTCAAGAACTTTGAATTTGAAGTAGTAACTGTAGATGCTTTTGGTCAAGTAAAGGAGCGAGAAACTAAAGAAGCTAAGTATTTCACTGAAGATCTGGATAATGGTATTACTCTAGATATGGTTGCTATTCCTGAAGGCAAGTTTAAGAGGGGCGCTCCAGAAAACGAAAAGGGTAGTAGCACTCGCGAAAGACCTCAAGATGAAGTAAAGATTCAGTCTTTCTTTATGGGCAAATTTCCAGTGACTCAAGGACAGTGGAGAGCGATCGCCACTCCCCCTCTTAATCCAGAGCAATCTTT
>JBFRWL010000484.1:0-4349 GCA_051439565.1 Prochloraceae cyanobacterium | reverse complement strand
CTTAAACAATAAATCAATCTCAGTTATTTGTTTGACTTTAAAACACCATTTATCCATTTCCCTTGAGACATTTACGTCTATTTTTAGAGTAGAGGCTGGCAAAGTAGATGCAGCGATTAGTGGCATTACCATTACTGCTAAATGCTTGCAAACTATTGACTTTTCCCAGGCTTACTTCAAATCGGGATTGGCGCACTCGCCTTCGGCGAGATCCCTGCGGGATCGTTATCAGGAAAGACAATACTCAGATAACTGAGGCTAAAAGTCTAGAAGGCAAGAATGAGGCTTTGAACACTTTGATTAACAAAGGTAGCTACGCTCAGATTTACCAAAAGTGGTTTAGGAGCTGATTCGTCAACTCGCTGTAATCAGCAGAGGATAAGGCTTTAGCTCAAATAGCACTTTTGAAGATTTGAGTCCTGAAAGATAATCAGAGCAAGGCTTTTAGGGGTCTTAAGATTTCCTTGAGGAATCAGCTCTTACTATTGAGAATGAAATAGCCCTGGGTTCAATGTTGGTTTACAGTTCTTTCAAGGAAAGAGAAACTAAATATCAATCAGACCGTCGCTCGCGCTCCGCGTCCTGGAGGGGACAATTTGTCAAAAGAATGGGGTTGGTAGTGGTGTTGCTGTTGACATTAATGTTAGCCCCAGCAATGGCACAGTCAAGTAAAGTAGCTCCAGTTGTCCTAGATGGTCGGCAAATTTTCGAGGTCAGTAGCTACGAGCCATTTACGGCTCAAGCAAGGGCAGATACGATCGAGTCTCTCCTTCGAGCAGTGGTAAAGTCTCAGAAACCTGTCGAAATCAAGATAGAGACGCGCAACCAATCGCCAGTGATTCTAATTGACGAGCGCTACCTGTTGACCGTCACCCAACGGGATGCGGGTCTTGGGAGGACACCCGAGGAAGAAGCCGAGCTCTGGGCACAAAATATTCGCCAAGCAGTGGAACAGGCACAGAAAGAAAGAAGTGCCCAGTTTTTGTGGCGGGCATCCCTACTGGCTGCTAGTGCCGTACTGTCGGCGCTCGGCTTAAACTGGGGATTGGGTTGGTTGTGGCAGCGCTTCGGGCAAGTAATAGCAGGCTGGTTGCACTCAGGGCAGGTCTCGACTGACGCACAGCAATCCTGGGCCTTGAAACTGTTTCTCGACTTGACGCTGTTCCTGGCGCGGGCAATACTCTGGGTAGCAGTAGCGCTCTACGCCACCAATCTGTTTCCCCTTACCCGACAGTGGAGCTACCGCCTGGCCAATAGTTTAATTCTCAGTTTTAGTTCTCCCCTTTTCTCCCTCGGTCAAAAGTCCTACAACGCGATCGATTTTTTGATTCTGATTGGCTTGTTACTAGGACTGATAGTCTTGGCTGGGACGGCAACCAATCTCTTGCGCTTCCGTGTCTTGCGCGTGACAGGGATTAATCTGGGAGTTCAGGAAGCCATTGTCGTTGTCACTAAATATACCCTGATCTCAATTGGCACGATCGTATTGCTACAGATTTGGGGGCTGGAGTTGAGTTCTCTAACTATTCTGGCTGGTGCTTTGAGTATTGGGGTGGGTTTTGGCTTCCAGAACATTGCCAGAAACTTTGGTAGCGGTCTAGTCTTAATCTTTGAGCGTCCCATTCAAGTGGGTGATTTTGTGGAAGTGGGCGAGTATATGGGTACAGTAGAGAAAATTGGCGCTCGCAGCACTGAAATTAAAACTCTCGACCTAGTTTCGATCGTTGTGCCTAATTCCCGCTTTTTAGAAACAGAGGTAATCAACTGGAGTCACCGCAACCCAGTTTCTCGAATTCATGTACCAGTAGGAGTAGCTTATCATTCTGACGTGAATTTGCTGCGAGAAGCGCTACTGGAGGCAGCTAAAAATTATGTGGGTATTTTGTCCTATCCACCCCCTGAAGTTTGGTTTAAAGGATTTGGCGATAGTGCCTTGGAGTTCGAGTTGCTAGTTTGGATTAACGATCCTAGTAGGCACTCTCGAATAAAAAGCGATTTGTATTTCCTGATTGAGGCAATGCTGAGAAAACATCAGATAGAGATTCCCTTTCCTCAGCGAGACTTACACCTGCGCTCTGGCTCTTTACCTGTAGGATTATCCCCGCAACTAGAGCAGGCTTTATTTGAGCTTTTTTCTCACCAACCCACAAATGGAGATGGGGAGAACTCATAAAGATAGATTTTAGGTTAAGCAAACCATACTTAAAATTTAGTCAATTAAGGATTTACAGGAAAAAAATAGGGTTTAAAATAATTGGGAAAAATATCATTGTTTTCAAATGACAATTTGGTCATTGGGATTTTCTGCTCAATGGATGGCACTATTAGCAACAGCAGCTCCAGGAGAAGGCTACGCAAAAGCATTGGCTGCGGCAGTGTCATTCACTTTCATCGCTATTTTTCTCGCCAGCAGAATTTGTGGAGAAATTGCCGTTCGTATTGGTTTGCCGTCAGTGCTAGGAGATTTAACTGCCGGAGTGCTACTAGGAGTATCGGCATTGCATATATTGGTCTTACCCGAGGGGAACGTAGGCAACGTGGCTCCGATGGTAGTTAATTTAGTCAGAGCGATCGCTTCCACCACTACTGAAATCGCCACAGCCGTATATCAAGGTCCAGTCAGGATCATTTTTGAAGGTTATGCAGAAACTGGGGTTTTGTTTTTATTATTTACCATTGGACTAGAATCGGATCTCAAAGAACTGTTAAAAGTTGGTTCCCAGGCAGCAATTGTAGCAGTAGCGGGAGTCACCTTGCCTTTTATCTTTGGCTTTCTCGGGTTAATTAGCTTATTTGACATGGCAACTATTCCCGCTCTATTTGCGGGAGCCGCCTTAACTGCCACTAGTATTGGCATCACTGCTAAGGTCATGCAGGATATAGGCGTGCTCAAATCCGAAGAAGGTCGAATTATTTTGGCAGCAGCAATTCTCGACGATCTTCTCGGCATCTTGATTTTGGCAGTAGTAGCCAGTGTGGCCGAACAGGGAGAGGTACAAGTGGCCAATGTTGTTTATTTGAGCGTTAGCGCCACGGTTTTCGTCTTGAGTGCCATTGTACTCAACCGTTTCTTTGGACCCTGGTACGTGGCTAACCTAAACAAACTGCGAAATTCTAGTAATATTTTCATCGGTGCGCTCATTTTTGGCGCGACGATGGGATTGTTGGCCGATGCTGCCGGGTTGGAGCCCATTTTAGGCTCCTTTGCTGCCGGCTTAGTGATGGGGGGAACCGATAAACGGGAAGAGCTAAAAGAAATGTTCAAACCGCTAGTAGCCATATTTACTACTGTTTTTTTCGTGGTCATCGGAGCCAAAACCGATCTTAACTTGATTAATCCAGCAATACCGAGAAATCGAGAAGGACTGATTATTGCTTCTTTTCTCATTTTGGTGGCGATCTTGGGTAAAGCATCAGCAGGTTTCTTTGTAGTTACTGAAGATGGGCTCAATCGATTGGCAATTGGGACGGGGATGGTGCCTAGAGGAGAAGTAGGACTGATATTTGCCGGCTTAGGTGCAACTATTGAAGGATTGCCGGAATCTTTGGATGTGGCAATAGTGCTGATGGTGCTCGTTACCACTTTCTTGTCACCGTTGTTGCTGCGCTTAGCGTTTGCGACGCCCGAAACTGCGGAACTTTGAGGAAATTGTAAGAACTAATGGAGATTTTAATTGTCGAAGACGAGCCCGAAATAGCAGAAATTATTCAAGAATGCTTGGAAGCTGAAGGATTTTCCTGTCGCGTATGTAATGATGGTCATTCTGCCCTGCGACTTTTTGGCGAACAACAACCCGATTTAATCATCCTTGATATCAGGCTACCAGGTATGGATGGTTTAGAAGTATGTACCCAAATTCGCCAAAAACCAATGGCTAATGACCCTTATATTTTGATGTTGACTTCTAGAGGAGAAGAAATTGATCGTATAATTGGTTTATCTACAGGTGCGGATGATTACTATATTAAACCCTATTAGTCCCAGAGAATTAGTCGCTAGGGTGCGAGCTTTACTGTGTCGTCGTTTGCGAGAGGGCGCTCGTTCTCAATCGTTACGGACAAAATCTTTTGCCCTCGACTTGGAACAACACCGTATCACATGAACTATGAGCATTCCCGTAATCATGAGTAAATCGAACTAAGTGGTTACGAGTAGAGGAATTACTCAGTTACTCCTAGTCCTGGGTAATTTATTATGGAGCTAAGTTCGCGTAAGTGCTTGCGCGAACTTAGTGACAATTTTTTTGGACTCCGCTCATGCCCTCCAAACGCCCCAAGCAAAAAGACTTAGACCAGAGGGTTGACGAACTAGCTGCCCTTCTGTCCTCTCTAGAAGAGGAGCTTCTCCA
>JBFRWL010000483.1:0-10964 GCA_051439565.1 Prochloraceae cyanobacterium | reverse complement strand
GCGCTGGATTCGCTCTCTGGCACTGGGGACAATTCCGGCTATTTTCAGCCTGATTCCTGTTAATGCAGCCGAAACAATTGACTTTTACTACGGTCCTCTAGGTTTCTCAGTGAAGATAGATTCTCTGGAACTTTATGCTCAAGAAGGTAAGGTTAACAGGGAATTAGACTTCTACCTTCGTAGAGTTAAACCAGAAGCTCAAGATAAATTCCGCCAACTTCTAAGCAAGCGTTATGATGTCGATCCAGTCAGATTTTATCGCTTTTTGCGCACTCCCATCGGAGAAGAGATCCTGACCCAAGTCGGATATATGATTAATTTCTCTGGCGGTGGCAATGGTAAGATTGGGATTCGAGCCGCGCTAGGTAAAGCTGCTTTCGACAGTGAAGGTCTGACTCTTCTAAATTTCTTTCGCCAATTTCCTACCGATAATATCGAGCTGAACACCGGGAACATTCTTGAGGTAGTAAGGTTGGTGGAAATTCTGGTTAAAGGAACACGGCGGATGGAAAAAGAAATGGCTTCTTTGTCATCCAAGGAAGCTGCTAATTCTACACCAGTTGATTTCTCGAAATTACCCGATCTCAGGTTTCCTGGCAAGTATGGCCAGATCAAACAAACCATTACCTTAAACGACACTAGTCGCCAGCGCCAGTTAACAGTAGATATTTATAAACCGCAAACCTGGAGAGAGGGAAAGACTCCGGTAGTGGTAGCATCTCACGGTTTAGCTTCTAACCGTCAGCACTATGAAGAGTTAGCGCCCCACTTAGCTTCCTATGGCTTTGTGGTTGCAGTTCCCCAGCATCCAGGAAGCGATTCCATCTATCTTGAGGATATGCTACAAGGTTATCATCGAGATTTATTCAAGCTCAATGAATTTATTGACCGACCATTAGATCTTAGCTATGTCTTAGATGAATTAGAAAGGCGCAATGACACTGAGTTTGAAGGAAGACTTAATCTAGAATCAGTGGGGGTAATAGGTCATTCTTTTGGCGGTTATACGGCTCTAGCAATAGCAGGGGCTCAGATTGATTTCGAGGGACTCGAACGAGAGTGCAACAAGGTAATTTGGGACCCGGAGTTGTCCTTGCTGCTTCAGTGTCGCGCTTTAGAACTGCCGCGCCAAACTTATGATTTTCGCGATCAGCGGGTTCAGGCAGTAGCAGTATTAAATCCAGTCACTAGATATATGTTCGCACCTCAGGATTTAAGCAGAATTCAAATCCCCATAGTGATTGGTGCAGGAGAGAAAGATCCAGTTACCCCAGCAGCAAGAGAACAGCTACTGCCTTTCACTTTCCTCACCACCTCCGATAGGTTTTTCATGTTATTAGAAGGACAAGCACACGTTGACATTTCTCAAATGGATGCTGGCGCTACGCGGGCACTCGAGTCTTTGTTGAGGGTAAAGAAATTGCTCAACCCAGAGTTATTCTACAAGTACGCTAATGCGACGGCTACAGCCTTCTTCGAGTACTATATTGCCAATAATGCAGATGCTCGCCCCTATCTCCAGTCTTCCTATGCCCAGTATATTAGTGAAGAACCTTTCCCTTTCTATCTGATCGGAATTTCATCCCTAGAGGAACTAAAGCAGTCGATCGAAGACTTTAGAGCTGAAGAAGGACTTGAGGAGCTCTATCCTGAGTAGCTTTAGAGGATGCTAACGATTCCTGACTAACTGTGGTGAATTGGTCCTTGGTAACTCCTGACCTCTGATCAAATTTTCCCGCAACCGATATTACCTCGTTATTATTGACGAGAGACTGAGGAGAAGGTTAGTTTTTTAAAATTATTTATTTATCAGCCGATCGATCTCCTCAAGCCAACGCCGTCTTTCTCTATGTTCCAAATTCAAAATATCTTCTAAAGACCAGTGGAAGTAAAAAGCAATAGAGGCTACCTCTTGATAGAGTTGTTCCAAGGGGTAGCTAATTACTCCCCCATGAGATAGGACTCTCCTGGTTGTTGATTGATCTGACGATAGAAATATTGTAAATAGGCATAGTCTACTAAAAAAAGCCTTTCCAATAACTCTGGGGAGATGACCGATAAAGATCCTAGACGAACGAGCGATCGCGACCAAAGTACAAAGCAAGAATACTCAGGATTTTCTCTTACCCGAGGATGCGATTGAACTGCTAATTCATCTTTTCCCGTACTCAGACGCATTATCCCCTGACGATGGATATTGTTCTGTGAATCTACTAATCCTTTAGGAAGAGTAAAAGAAAATTCCCTAGAGTTCAATTTCTGCTTCTCCTATGTTGATAGCAAATCTATTTTTTCTAGCTACAGAAGAGAGTTATATATCTATATCGTTAACTAAGGTAATTCCTCCAGAATATTTTTGCTGGAGATTAGGTTGGCGTGGTTGAGGAATTGTTGGAGATTGTTCTGAGATAGTTGGTTGTGCGGGTTGCGATCGCTGGCGATCGAGGCTAGGTTCTTCTAACTCATTAACCTGGCGATAAAATTTTTGTAGATAGCTCAAATCGCAAGCAAACAGACCTTCAATTACTGCAGGGGATACTACGTCTAAAGCTCCCAGTTTGACGATCGTTCGCGACAGAATAATAACTGTCGCATAAGCCGGATTAGCTTTAACTCGGGGATCGCGCAGGGGAATGATTTCATCGATCGCTCTTGCTAATCGCATTACTCCAGTCCGATGTAAATTTCCTTCACCGTCTAGATATCCCTTGGGAAGAGTAAATTCAAATTCAGTTTGAATCATCAACTTATGTTAACTCGTTTTAATTGTTCGACAACTAATTCAACTTCTTCAATTTCATGCTCTGCTCCAGCAACGTTAACATCAGAAATAGTGTAACTAGTAGGCCATGCGCCAACAAATTCTAATCTAAACTTTCCTTGAGCTGCTTGATTATAGATAGTTAAAGCCCCTTTACGTCGTTGTTTAGCCCATTCGCCCTCCTGTATAGCAGCTAACCAGTCCCACATAGTTGTAGAAATAGTTAAACCGCGACGTAAAATTATATTAGTATAGCTAGTGTTGCCAGGGATCTTGGTGCGGAGCGCTCTTCCTCTTGCTTTCTTCTTGCGACCCCATTGCTGGGGCGTGACTTCCGTAATTTCAATTACCTCTTGAGTTACTTTGAATCCGCTACATTCCTTAAAAACACCATCCACTCGATCGTCACTGCCATCGAGTTTGAGTTCTAAATAAAAACGAGAAATTGTCAGAATTTCGGGAAAATTCCCCATTCTCAATCCTCAATAAACTGTTAGTTGATTGTTAATTGCTGATTGTTATTCTCCCCCCTCTCCCCACACTTCCCATACTCCCCACACTCCCCTCTCTCTCTATTTAGCTCGTTCTACTTTAGTAAAATACAGTTCTATACTATCTTCAGCTAGTTGTCCGCCACTTTCAACATTTAAAGTACTAACTTGTTTTTTCGTACCAGGAAATAGATCGGTAAACTCAAAGCGCATGGCCTCCTTTCCATTGGGATTGTAAATCGTTAACTTACCAGTTTTGCGGCTGTCCATCGCTTTTGATTCCCCTCCGGAAAAGGTATCAGGATGGCAGTCATTGTACCAGTCTGATAGTTTTTTTTGGTCTTCCTGATTCCCTGCCACATAGGTCAGAGTAATTGGACTGTTATATTTTACTCCGCCAATAGTTGCTTGAGTTTCAGTTTTGGCATCTTTGGTCACTCCAATAGCGGAGTCGCCTCCAGCCACTTCCATTTCAATTTCTGCACCAGAAACGGACTTTAACAACAAACTTGTAATGCCATCGATTTCAAAGTAAAACTTGGAATTAGTAAGATACTGTACCATTTGTAACCTCACAATTAAGCTGCGATTAATTTAATGTCCTGATTAGAACCGATAGCAAGATTTAACTTTTTACTTGGTCCGGTTAAACTTTTCACAAGTAATGGTATAAGTTTCTTCGAGATAGGCATCTTGGGTAACATCTAAATCTGCACACTTATATTTGGAAGGCCAAGCTTCGGCAAATTCCCACTTCACTACTTCTTTGCCATCGGTATCGTAGCCAGTTATGCTTCCTTCTTTCTTGTTATCTGCCCACTTTCCTTCTCCAGCATTAGAACTAGGAAGACAGTTTTTAAACCACTCATACATTTTCTTACTAGTACTGTCGTCATCTCCACTAGCAATACAGACACATTCAAAGGAAAATAGATTCTCCCAACCAGCGCTATTGACCTGCCAGATGGTTTTTCCTCCTTTAGTCGAGCCGATCGCTTGCTGACCCCCCTGAACTTTAGGCTGATAATCAGGAATTGTCACGCTTTTAAATATTGATTTTTTGTCATCATCGACTACCCCTTGAATTTCTAGGTAAAAACTACTGGGTGCAACAGGTGTTAATTCTGCCATAATCTTTACTTACTGAGGGTTATTTTTGACTAGAAAATTTGCAACTGAATAATAACTTTGAGCAGAAAGAAAAGAGGTTTTTTATTGTCGAAAAATCCTCCTTTCTCATCTAGCTATTTTTATTGATTTGGTGACCACTGACTAATGCGGAAAATGACAAATTCTGCTGGCCGCACCGGAGCAACGCCAACTTCTATATACAAACGACCCTTCATTCTCTCCGTTTCAGGATTGAGTGACTCATCACATTTGACAAAAAACGCTTGTGCTGGGGAACCGCCAAACAAAGCTCCTTGGCGCCAAAGTCCTTCTAAGAAATTGCTGACAGTGCGAGTAACCCGCGCCCATAAATCTGGATCGTTTGGTTCAAATACCACCCACTGAGTCCCCATTTCAATAGCTTTTTCGATATAGCTCAGTAGTCGGCGGACGCTGATATAGCGCCAGGGAATGTTGTCTGGTTCTACCAACGTGCGCGCTCCCCAAACTTTATAGCCTCGGTTATAGCTAGCAAAGTTGCGGATGCAGTTGATGCCTTTAGGGTTCAATAGCTCCTGCTCGCGCATATTGGTATCGTAGGCTAAACCAATGACACCGCGAGGTGTGTCGTTGGCGGGTGCTTTGAAAACTCCCCGTTCCTGGTCAGTGCGACACCAGATCCCCATCATGTGACCGCAGGGAGGAACTAGAAGGGGACGACCTTGATTAGCAGGGTTAGCTACCTTAATCCAAGGATAGTAGAGTGCGCCAAACATGGAACGGCGATTAAATGCTGTTAACCACTTATCTACATACTGGGGTTTGTATTGTTCTGGGAGAACAGCTTTGTCATCGTTTTGGCCTATTTTTACAGGCGGCGGATCTAATACGGTCATGCGATAAGGAGGACCGGGAAATGAATTTTCGCAGTAGCTGAGCATCATTTCCATGACACCATGAACCTGGTCTAGGTCAAGTAATTCAGCTTGGTAGGCTAACATGAGGTCGGGAAAGGCGATCATGGCAACTTCATCTACCTCGAATAACCCCTGCATGCCTGTACGCTCTTTTCGATTTCCGGTGACATCTCGCGTTAAATTTTTTTCCTCAGAAATATGGGGTGCAGAAGCAACTTCATAAGTACCATTCGCAGGTCGCTTAGATAGGGGACGTGCATCAAATAATAGTTGTTCGCTTTCTTCAAACTTAGTCTTGTCAGTTACCGTTACGTATTGAGAATCTGCTAAGGCTGTAAGGACGTATGTTCCTTCATTTTCCTCAACCTCTGGATCCATCGTTAAGTGGCTGTATTTATCTGGCTCGTCCGCCGGGGGTTCGAGTACCTCATCTCCTGCCTTAATGGTTAGCTTAAAATATTGACCGTCGTTGATAGGAGGTTCTGCATCTGAGCCTGCCTCCTTAGGATCGCTATCTTCAATTACAACCGCGATCGGTCCGCTAACTGAAGGTAAAGCAGGCTGCTCGCCTTCAGCTTGGGGTGGCTTGAGATTGAACATTAAAGTTGGCTTGCCTCCAGGGGTAAGAAGCTTGGTAGCTACATCCTCAGATGGTGGTTTTGGAGAGCCAGGCATCTTGGTGCCAATACTCGTTACCCAACAGCGACCGCCGCCATTGTCGAACCAGCCTTTGATAGCAAAGGGTAGATAAGGGTAGTAAGTTCCGTCTTTTAACTTGTTTCCGTTTTCTGAAGCTAGTTGGTCTGAATTGTCTTTGTTTGCTGTGATTTTCCATTCTGGAAACCCATCAGAGCCAGGTTTGGCAAAGTATTCTAGGTATTGGCTCCAGTTGGTAATCATCATTGCTTGGAACAATTCGGCATCGCCCCGCACGTCTTCGGTAAAACCGATAAACCCTGCTATGCTTAAACTGACCCCTTCAATGGGGCGACTCCCACGGTCTACTTCCTCAACGTAGACACCTGGAGCGAAATAATCTAATGCCATCAGTGACTACCCTCCCTAAGTATTAAATTTAACAATAATTACTGTCATTACCTTACCGTTTTTTCTACCCAAGTAAATTTTTTTTATAAAAGTTGTTGAGCTACTATTTTTAATATTTCAACTCTTCGTTTGATATATTTATCATCTATCAAATTAACCTGGACTTTACCCTGGATTTTTTTTAATATTTATTCTTATTTATCATGATTAGAATAAAAAAACAAACATAATTAAATGATTCTTAAATAAACTTTGCATATCTGGGCAACTATTATAAAAATTAACTGAAAAAATTTGCCATATATCGCTCACTATGGAAGGATCACTATAGTTTAATAGATAACAACCAAGATAGAAAACGTCTATCAATGTAAGCCTGGACATTCTGCTGGTGAGAAGGGATTAGGTTTTAGCTATTAGATTTTAGGTTTATTTTTCCTTATTCATTTATTACATAAAACCGCATCATCTAAGACTAGACAACCTAACATCTCACACCTATTCTCAACCAATGTTTGCCGCTTTAAGTTGGTAGCCTAAAAAACTTAAGCAAAATAAAATGTCAAAAATTACCAATAAAAAGCAGTCGGATTATCTAGGCACAGGATGGGCTTTTCCTTTGCAGATTAATGTCCAAGGAATTTTTACATTAAGTTCTGCTAGGCACAATATTAAAGAATCGATCGCGATTATCTTAGGCACCAAATTAGGAGAGAGAGTTTACCGACCAAATTTTGGCTCTCGTTTGTCTGAACTAGCTTTTGCACCGATGAACAGGCAAACCCTATTGCTAATCCGTTTATACGTTCAAGAAGCATTAGAAATGTGGGAACCTCGCATTGTACTCGATCGCGTGTATACAGAAGCAAATCCCAGTGAAAATCGGGTAAATATTATTATTGAGTACCATCCCAAAGACACTTATGATTCCCGGAGTTTAGTTTATCCATTCTATTTAAAACCATCAACTTAAGACAGTTGTTTGCTGATTGCTAACCCCTGACCTCTCTTCCCATAACTAGAAGACTATGGAATTTGATTTTTTACCTAAATTACCGAAGTCTAATTTAGACGATCGAAAGTTTAAGGACTTAGTTAACGAATGTATTTTACGCATACCTCGCTACACTCCAGAGTGGACTAATTACAACGCTAGCGATCCTGGCATTACCTTGATTGAACTATTTGCTTGGCTGACCGATCAAATGCTGTTCCGGTTCAATCAGGTTCCTCGCCGCAATTATGTCACATTTCTAGAATTACTAGGTATTCGCCTGCAACCTGCCACTCCAGCGCAAACAGACGTAACCTTCTACTTGAGTACTTCCCTTCCTCAACCTTATACCATCCCTAAAAACATAGAAGTAGCTACAGTGCGTACAGAGGTAGAGGAAGCCATTGTTTTCAGCACCGATCGACCTCTGATAATCGGCAATCCGAGTATCCGAAATATCCTCACTGCTGATAAAGCCGATCAAAAAAAAAAGCAACCGAAAATTTTGCGAAATTTTCTAGAAGAGAATTACTGGGAACAGGTGCAGGGAAGGTGGGAAGGTAGAGACTCAAACATCTTTCAAGACGAGCCCCCCAAAGATGGTAATTGCTTTTATATTGTCTTTCATCCTCAACAACAGATTCAGGGGAACGTCATAGCTATTACCTTTAAAGGACCAGCAGCTACCTCTACAGGTATCGATCCTAACAATCCTCCTCTATGCTGGGAAGCCTGGAATGGAGAAGAATGGGAATCTGTTTTACTAAATCAAGTTGACGATCGCACCCAAGGTTTTAGTTTTAGCCAACTAACTCGTCAAGGAGCCGATCGCAGGGAATGCGTAGCAGATGTCATTCTCCACTTACCCAAAAAGTGGCAAGTGAGTCAATTTAGTAACTACGAGGGTTACTGGTTGCGTTGTAAATATACCAAACCAGAAAACGACAGCAATCTTTATATTCGTTCTCCGCGTCTGAGAGAGGTAAGCGCACGCTCGATCGGTGGAACTGTAGGAGTTACTCAATGTACCCAGATTCGCCATGAAATTTTGGGAGAAAGCAACGGTACACCAGGTCAGACTTTTCAATTAACAACAGCCCCTATTCTAGAAAGAGAAAAAGAACAAGAAGAATACATCTTAGTAACGCCGCCAGGAGAATTACCCCAAGAATGGGAGGAGGTCAGGGATTTTGCTGATTCTGGTCCTCAGGATAAGCACTATACCATTGATTCGATCGAGGGTACGGTTCAGTTTGGTCCCAAGATTCTAGAACCTCTTCATTTACGAGAACAGACTCAGCTGCGCGCCCGATGCCAAGGTGAAGAGAGAGCAAAACTGACACCTAATGCACTTAATGGTACGGACAAGCACAAACAAAAGTCAACGGAGCAGCAATATGGCGCTGTACCGCCCCGAGGAGCAGAAATTAGCATGTATGCCTATCGTACTGGTGGTGGAGAAAAGGGCAACGTAGATCCAAAAACTATCAAAGTTTTGAAGTCGGCAGTTCCTTATGTTAGTAAGGTTGTCAATCATAAAAGTGCCCGTAGCGGTAAGGATGCTCAATCTCTAGAAAATGCAGCGATCTCCGTCCCCAGGAAACTACGTACTCGCGATCGCGCTGTCACTAAAGAAGACTTTGAAACCCTTGCGAGCCAAGCAGCAGAGGGAGCTATTGCCAAAGCACTTTGTTTGGATGCGACTAAGAAGGAACAAGCAGGTACAGTTCGCCTGTTGTTGGTGCCTCAGCCTTCCAATCTAGAAGCGATCGAGCAGAATAAAGGGATTAATCCAGATGACTTGGCAATCAAGAAAGACTCTCCATTACTAAAGAAAGTAAAAGATTATCTAGACGAACGGCGACTTCTGGGAGTGCAAGTAAAGTACGATCAACCTGATTATGTAGGCGTGCAAGTTAAAACCGAAGTGGCTTTGGAGCGACATTATCAAAACTCTATTACCGAGAAAGAACTCCAGAAGAAAATAGAAGTTGAATTGTATCGTTTCCTCAATCCTATTACTGGCGGCCCAGAAAAAAATGGTTGGCCCTTTGGTCGAAATCTTTATGTTTCAGATATCTACCAAATACTTCAAGCCATTCCTGGGATACTTTATTTAAGCACGGTGCAGCTATTTGAGTTGAAACGAAATGGAGCGGGCTGGAAGCGCTCAGGACCAACAAGAATTATTGAGCTTAAAGAAACCGAGTTATTGTCTTCCTGGCGCGATGACAAACAGGTTTCTAATAACCACGTCATCAACTTTATTTAAGCAAGAAACTCAAAAATCGCCATGACTCAAACACGCGACCTAAGCCAAAAGTTATACTTGCAATTGCAGCCAATACAACTGCCAGATACAAACCCTCAACCAATAGATAGGGAAGATGAACGATGGTTGGATTCATCACCGCTAGCTGCTATTTTAGCAACAGCCGATCGAGTCAGTGGCACTGAAATAGTTCTCTATCCTGGAGAATCCAATGAAGTCCTAATCGAATTACAAAACTTAGGCAATGGATCTCCACCATTAAGAGAATTGTGGCTCGAAATTGAAGGTAGCTTTCCCTCTAACTGGCTTCGTATCACCGATATGGAAGGCAACCCACTTCCTAGTGAACAAGTAGTAATTTTTGCTTATTTTTTTGATAACCTATTTGAGAGAGGATTACACCGACTCGCATCACTACTTCTACAGCACTACCCAATTAGGGAAGGCAACCGATTTCTTTGGAGTTTCCAGGAACAACTTTCTCCGCTGCGGAAGCTAGAAGCAGTCCTAAATTTTAAAATACCTGAAGACTGGTTTGAGTCTGAGGAATCTTTGGGATCTAGCGATGCTCTGGTACTAGATTATCAAGGTCGGGTTTATGTGAGTTACCCTGCATCAGAAAGGCAAAGCTTAAATAAACGGGTATTGGTATCTACTGACTTTAATCTCTATATTCGTCCCCGCAGTCTGTACCTCAATTTTTTGCCCGAAATCTACCGCGAAGTAGATCTAATTGGTCGCTTGCTGAAAATTTTTGAGCAAGCTTTTGAACCTGATGTTCAGGCGTTAGATGCCCTTTGGGCTTACTTAAATCCTTTAATGGCACCAAAAGCACTGCTTCCTTTTCTTGCTCATTGGGTAGGCTGGAATCTGACTCCTGAATTAAGCGAACCTCAGAAACGCCGTCTAATTAGTCAGGCGATGGAAATTTATCGCTGGCGCGGTACCAGGAAAGGGTTACGACATTATCTCCATCTTTATACAGGTTTGCCCCTCGACGAAGATCTTCCAGAAGAAGAAAAGGCGATTAGCATTCAAGAAAACTTCCGTCGGGGTTTTACGATCGGAAAAACCCGCTTAGGTGATGAGAGCAATGCTCGCATTGAGGGCGGACAAGCTTATCATTTTATTGTGCGATTGCGTTTTCCTATCAACTTATGGCGAGAGGCATTAATTTGTTATTCCTACTCACCGAGTTTATCTCTGCGTCTTTGGTTTCTCTCTTTTTTCTTTTTCTACCTAAATCAGATTGAACAGGTTGAACCATTCTTTCTTTTCAGTCGAAATCAGATTGAACCATTAATACGCCAGATCATCGAACAAGAAAAACCTGCTTTTTGTACTTATGAACTTGACATCGAATAGTCAGGGG
>JBFRWL010000482.1:0-3911 GCA_051439565.1 Prochloraceae cyanobacterium | reverse complement strand
GCCTAGCGTTGCTGCTTCCGATGCTGCCCATAATCGTCTTAGCTTCTCATCCATGTAAGGCATCAGAGCTTCAAACTTAGTTCTCAGCGACTCAATAATTGACATCTCAACTACTTGAATAACTCTGATTCCATTTTCTCATTTTTTATTCTTGAAGATTAACTTATTTTTGCGCGATGCCTAATTCCCAACAATTACCAAACGCGATCGCAGTTCAATTAAAAATTCGAAATTCAAAATTTATCCGTTGATTAATAGAGCGATCTCGCTGAAACTAAGCGATCGCCTTATCCTCTGAGCGTTCGAATGTTCCCTTAGCGATCGCCTGTCCGCTTAAAGTCCATGACACTTCCTAAGCACAATCAAAATTCTAGCTGTAATCTCTTGACTTTCAATACAGTATCTGCATGAGGGCGATCACAAATTCCCAAAGATTACCAAACGATGATGTTTAATGAAGACAAACGTAGCAATCTCTTTGAGTTTTCAAGCTCTTGAAAGGTGGTAATATAATATTTTTGTATTTGCTTAATTCAATTAGATTTCTGCGATCAGCTAAAGGCTGGCACTTCGTGGTCTCGCAAAATGTTCGAGACAGTCGATACAAGATTGGAGATTTCACTAGGATTTTAATTGTTCTAAAATTGTAAGTAAACCAGAGAAAGATAACAATGGCAGCTAAAGATAAATTTCATGCTGTAGTTAGAATCGCTCTAGAAAAAGAACAGTGGAAAATAACCGATGATCCGCTGCGACTGGAAGTAGGCGGCACTAAGTTGGAAATTGATTTGGGAGCAGAGCAACTGTTAGCAGCAGAGCGAGGCCAAGAAAAAATTGCCGTTGAGATTAAAACTTTCTTGAGCGATTCGCCACTGACGGATTACTATACTGCGTTAGGACAACTCGCGCGTTCCCTTGCGTCTTACTACGACGCGGGGTAGCTCGTCAGTTTTTGTATTATCGACTTGCCTTAGAAATCAGCGATCCAACACGTATTTTGTATTTGGCTGTGCCTGTGGTTGCTTATGAAGCTTTTTTTAAGCGTGAATTTGCCCAAATTTCATTAGAAAGATATCAGATTAAACAAATCATTTATGACCCCATACAGGAGGTAATTGTGCAATGGATACCATAGAGTCTTATCGTAATATAATTCAGTCGTTATTGACTACTTATGCAGCTATCCCAATTGCCAATGGATCGATTGAATGCTACACAGTTTTTGATACGGAACAGGATCATTATCAGGTAATGAATGTGGGATGGGATGGCTATCGGCGAGTCTATGGTTGTGTTTTACATTTGGATATTCAGGAAGGAAAGATTTGGATACAGCAAAATATGACGGAAATGAGAGTGGCGAAAGAACTTGTCGAGCGAGGGGTTGAGAAGGAAAATATTGTGCTGGGGTTTCAAGCTCCTGAAATGAGGGAATATACTGGCTATGCAGTTGCTTAACTCCTTTGGCTTTGTGCGATCGCAATTCAATTCAAAGTTCAAAATTAATCTAATGATAAATAGAGCGATCGCAGTTAGTTGCCGCAATAGAACAGCGACCCGATCGCGCTACAAATAATAATTTGAGAATCAATCAACATAAAGTAGGGTGCGTTAGGCGTTTGATTAGCTATATTTTATCTAAAATTGATCTAGTTGAAGCCGTAACGCATCAACCCATAGGAAAATATACGATCTAATTGCGTATATCAGATCCCAATGCCAAATTATAGAAGACCTCATGTTTCTGGGGGAACCTATTTCATCACACAGGTTACTTATCAAAGAGATACTTGGCTTGGTAGCGACATGGGGAGAAAAGCGCTCAGAGAAGCAATAAACAAAGTAAGGGAAAAATATTCTTTTTCCATTATATTATATAAGGTCATCATCTGTTTCGATCTGGCTCTGATCCCCTTCATCGTCAACATGGTTTTCCAGTCTTGGATTGTTTTCTTCACGTCTGCCTGTCCTCGTTTGTGGTGCGTTACTAAAGTTAGATTTGGTACGTATCGGTTCAAGTATTTTTTGTGCGCTTTGATGTCCTTGTGGATCTCCTCACGAAATGCTGACGCCTCTGTTGCGTCGGATGTCTCGAGCACATGCGCCATCAACCAGGACATCGCCTTGAATTCTCCGTGTTTGTTGGCAGCCATCGCACCGTGCTGTGTGTCGGGGTGCCATATACCTCCCTGGCTGTAGAACAATTGGATATCTTTACTGTACTGACCTAAATTTACTTTCGTTGGTTGGGTAGTCGACAGTCCAACCGTTGTTTGTACTTCGTATATCTCGTCAGCGTAGGCTAAGCCGTGTAATGCTATCTCGTGGACCATCGTTGCTAATAGCTTACCCCTGGTTGGTATATTATCGTTGTGGTATGCCTTCGACAACCCAATCGTTATTCGACTTTTACCCTTCGGTTTCACCGCTTTTAGTTCTTTTTTCTCCATTAGCGGCAGGTTGAGAAATTTTCCACTCGTGCTCTCCACTTGAGCCATGGTGTCACCAGCTCCTTTTCCTTTGTGTTTGGTGAACAATAGTTCGTTTTCCAAGTTTCCCGCAAACCGATGGTAAAACATTGGCCATTGCTGTTGCAGGACATACTCTATCTCTTTCTTTACCAAATCCAGCTGGAACTTTTTTCCTTGTCCGCTGGTCAATGATCCATCGTAGCTAATCTGGCGCTGCATAGGGGGGACGCCCGGCGACTGCTTTATTGGTCTTTCAAGCGGATTCTCTCTTGGTCTCGTTTTCCGCGCTTTTGGGCCTGTGCCAGATCTTTTGCTATCTCTTCCGCGCCTAAAACCGTCTGGCTCCCGTGAACTCTATTTTGCGACGGGGTCTGGCTCTGCCAATCGGCAGGGTACAGTGGGTTCCGTCTGCGAGCCGCGTGTCGCCAACGCCCCATTCTGCTGCAACACATGGGTCAACTCATGCGCTATCAACTTCTGCCCACCCCTACTACCAGGCTGATACTCTCCCCGGCGAAAGAATACATCCTGCCCCGTCGTAAAAGCTTTCGACTGTATCGATTGATTCAACTGATCTGAACGCGCATCGGTATGCACTCGCACCCCACTAAAATCCGCTCCCATCGACTGTCCCATCGACGCCGCCAAACTTGGCTCTAGCCGTTGCCCCCGCCCCCTCTCGAACGCTCTGGACAATTCTGTTGATGCTTCTACTCCTCCATTGAGCGTACTCCCCTTCCCTTTCTTGCTGATCTCCGAGCCCACTTCCGGCTTCCTTTCACGCTCTGGCTCCATCGCTGACTGAGCCGAAACCGTTGCCCCTCGATTTATCTGCTGAACCACTTCTGCTGCTACTCGATCCGCTTCCTTCTCGTACTTATCCCCCACCGCACCTATGGTCAGTTTCGCCTGATAGGGTACACCCCCATTTCCTGCCTTTCCCCACAACTGGGTTGATATCCCTCTCCATAACGGCTTCTTGGGAGTTCGCTTTCCCGCCAATATCTGTCCTGTCGCCCTTGTACCGATCGCACTGTCTAACTGCTGCCACTCTTCTTCACTTACCTGATTTGGGTCAAGTTGCGCCCTTTGCACCACCTCTGATAAGGAACCATAACTCGGTCTGGGGGTGATGTCCTTACTGACTGACCTTGACAGAGGTGAGCGGGATAGTTTTTGGGCAGTTCTCTTCATGTACATGGGGAAACTCCTGCAAGGGTTGTGCCTAGGGATATCTTTTTCCTCTAACCTCCACTTACCACAAACTATTGCCTTTTTGCAACCAGTTTGTTATATCTTGTTACAAACTGTCGTTTCTTTCTCAATTCAAAAACAACTATCTTGTTAATTTTGAATTCCTAATTTTGAATTTTGAATTGAATTGTTATTTGATGCGACCCTGAATAGATCAGAAATCGATCGCTAGCCTCCTCACTATAC
>JBFRWL010000481.1:0-2907 GCA_051439565.1 Prochloraceae cyanobacterium | reverse complement strand
CGGTTATTCGCCTATTAAATGGTCATTTATTCATTCATTCGCCTTGTGAAATAGATGAAAAAACTCAGGTTGCTCTTGAATGCTTAGGCCAGGTCGAGTTTATAGTAGCACCTGGTTCCTATCACTATCTTCATGTTGAATCGGCACAGAGGGCATTTCCTGATGCTGAAACCTTTATTTGTCCAGGAATTGAAAGAAAAAAACCCGAACTGGAATTCGATTCCTTCAATAAGAAATACCAAGTGTACTTAATAAACCTGAACACCGCTATATATACTCGGCTGTCTCTAAACCTGCCTGCAAGACTTCACTCTGTGAGCGTGTGAAAAAACTCTTTATTCTCCACCAGGAGGCGGTTGACTTGACCAACAGAGATATCCACCCCTAGTTCCCTAAGCTGTTCGAGAATTAAATTCTGCGGCACTCGACATTGATAATGTTGATAGAGGTAGAACGCGGAGTGTATCAGTCTTGGTTAGCGTTATTTAAGGGGATTGGGTAGCTGCTGGGCAATAGTTGTCCAAGTCAGAGAGTTCGGCTGTAAGGTGCAAACCTGGAAGGGTGAAATCTCAGTGAGGATTGAAAACTTGAAATCTAGGGATTATTCAGAACAAGAGCGAGAACAAATGTTATCTATTAGCGATCCCGCAGGGATCCGCTAGTCTTCGACACACTTCGTGACCGCAGCGCGCCTTCAAAGGTTACGAGAGGTTGGGGGAGAAGAAGAAATAGTGATAGCTAACTTAACATTTTTCGGAAAGATAAAAAGACCCTTTTTGACTCCGAAAGAAGAAGCACTTTTATCGTATCTTGAGGAAATATGTGGCGTTAATCAACCAAGTTGAGATAGTAATGAATCGCGCAGAGGTTGAAAAAAGGTGTTACCTAGCTTGCGAAGCAGAAGTTGTAGCTAGGGGGTTTCCTGCCAGGTTGGCTCATGACGTGCTGGAAATGATTGAATATTCAGGTGACGGTAATTGGACAAAAGCACAGAGACGTAAGTGGTTTGATTTGATGTTTGTCGAATATGACTGTCGTGTTTGGAAACAACAAAAAGTATTTATGGAGGCTTTTCTCGCTTGTTCAGAAATAGTGGTTAAGTACGCCAAACTCATTTCATAGAGAGTTTGGTCAGATTGTTAGAGTTATTTGCTGTGGTCGATCTTAGTCGTTAGCTTTCAAGAGCATAGAACAGCATGAAAATGATTATTTTAGGGAATGCGGGTACAGGTAAAAGCACAATGGCTCGCCGTCTGAAATTGCCACACCTCTATTAAAAAAATGCTGGTCGATGAAAACTCAAGGAATACATCACGTTGCAATTATCTGCTCTGACTATGAAAAGTCACGTCGCTGCGCTCCGAATTCAAAATAAACCAATTTCTTTATTCAAAATTAATTGCATTTTCCTGCGTGAATTTTGGATTTTGAATTCCCCGATGAATTGCCGTTAGAAATTTATCAACTTTAGAACTAGATTCTGGCTATTTGAGGAGCTTCTGGTTTTTTACCTCCCCAAGCTTGTGACAACTCATTGGGAGGATATTTCCCACCTACGTTTAGCTTATCCTGATTTAACTGTTCATGAGTCAAAGCATTGGCTTAATGAAAAAAAAATCATTACACTGGGGGCATATCGGCAGGCATTGACATGAGCTTGCATCTCGCTAGTAAGCTACATAGCCAAGAACTTGCACTCATTGGACTAGGAGTAAGGTTATAAAATGTAGTACAAATTGAATATATGTGATTAATATTGACGATTGGGAAAAAATTGGTCAAGCTCACAGTGAGTTTTTTGCGGAGATTCGTCCAGCAACAACAATGGTAGAAGTCAGTCGTTTAATTTGGCCGGAAATGCTAGTAGAAATTGAAGCTGAAGCCTATGTAAACTTTCTTGAATCTTAAGTACCTGTTCTAAACTGAGATGTCTTCAATTTTTGAGCGAAAAAGAAGAAGCTATCTTAAGCTTGATTGAGCATATGTACAGTGTCTTCCATACAACTGTTGTCCACTGATGTTGAAATTTCTGATTACGCTCGGAGTATTGTTCGCCTTGGTCATAGTGTGGCGTTGGCTCAAAGGAGGAGTGCGAGAGAAATCTTCAACCTCGCCATCATCGCCATCACCCCCTCGTTCTTCTGCTCAGAGTTATTCTGCTGCTGAGACTAATTTGTACTCACAGGGAGAATTGATGGATGTAAAAGAGGAAGAGATTAAATCAGTAAACACTCATCACAAAGGCATCATCAAGGTTAATCATGGGGATTGTGACTCCCATAAACAAGACAAAACTGATAAGTGTATTGAGAGTAAGACACTCGCTCCCAATGTGGCTATGACAAATGCAACTGGGGCTCAAAGGGATTCCAGCTTATCGAATGAGCAAGAGCTTCAGAAATTAAATGAGCAGTCTATTGAGTTCTTCAAGTCGGGAAATTCTCAGGCGGCTTGGGAGACTATAAATTATGTTAGGCAAACATATCCTAACTCACCACGAGCATGGTCAACTTGTGCTGATTTAGCATTGGTTGAAATGAATTATCCAGAAGCGCTCGCCTCTTATAACCGAACCCTGAAGATTGAGCCAAATAACTACCAAGCCTGGGATAACCGGGGCATAGCGCTGAGGAATTTAGGCAGGCATCAAGAAGCGCTCGCCTCTTATGACCGAGCCCTCAAGATTAAGCCAGACAACTACCAAGCCTGGTACAACCGAGGCATAGCACTCGCTGATTTAGACAGACATGAACAAGCGCTCGCCTCTTATGACCAAGCTCTCAAGATTCAGCCCAATTTATACCAAGCCTGGTACAACCGGGGGATAGTACTGTGGAATTTAGGTCGGCTTTCTGAAGCAATCGCCTCTGGCGAGCAAGCCCTCAAGATTCAGCCAGATTTCTACCA
>JBFRWL010000480.1:0-3317 GCA_051439565.1 Prochloraceae cyanobacterium | reverse complement strand
AAGCAGCGCAAGGAACGAGACTTGCTCAAGCTCAAGTGACTCGTTTGCGGTCAACTCTAATTAAAACAGCAGCCAAGGTCAGTGTTTCGGTCAGGCGGGTTCTGGTGGAGTTAGCGGCTCATTGTCCCTTCGCTGCGGAAATTCGTCTCATTGCACAGCGGCTTTCGACTAACTCTCAATTGATTTTTGCTTGAAATAAGAGCATCATAGGATTGGTCTGTCCAAATGGCGATTAGAGAAGCTTTTTACAGCCTTAATTGTCAATTATCGGCTATTTATTCAGTATTTTGACCTGCTTATTTAAACAAAAGAAAAAATAACTTCAGTTTTACCGTTTTTTCTTGAACTTGTTTTTTGCTCATGAATTATGCAGGTTAGCGAGCTGGACTTTGAGTAACTTGCGTCGATAGATATTATCTATAGGTTTTTACTTTTAGCTTCCTATCATCACCCTATTAGTTATAAATCCCAGTCATCCAACGAAGGCTAGCGATGGCATAACTAATGAGCGATCGCTCTCCGACAGTGACTCGCGCCTCCCCAAGAGCCCCTTCGGGAATCTCCCCATCAGGACCATTACCTTGAGTCCATTTATATCCTGATGGAGTACTGGGATCGGTTGTTAGTTCTAAGGCAACTTGTACTATTGGTAAGTTTTCGGCTCGTCCGTTATCGGGAATGGCATAGGGCACTGGGTTTTGAATTAAGGCATTCGCCAGTTCCGAGTCGCCCACAATACTAGCAACCTCCTGGGATGTCACTGTTTTAGAAGACACCCAGGTTAGCTCTGACGGAATTGCGCCGTATTGCTCACGGGTGCCACCAAAGCGCCGATTGGTCAGCAGGTGAGGGCTCACTTCAGCAGTCATTCCTTTACGGATACGGTTAGCATCTTCTGGGGTAAAAAAAGCAAAAGTCTTTACTTCTAGATTTTCATTATCCTCAACCCGTAAGGTTCCCAATGTGGTTCCAACCTGTACAAACTCACCAGGGTTAGCACTGATTGTCATCACTGTTCCTTCATAGGTTGAGACAACCTTACTCTCTGTTGCGATTTGGGTTTCTAGGTTGATAATGTCGCGCTTTAGGTCATCGATCTGGTTTTGGCGCTGGACATTGGCCTGTAAATCATCCAACTTCAGATTCGCTGACTGAGTGCGGAGGTTTTCTAGTTGAGCACGAAGAGCTTCATTTTCCGCCTGTAAATTGAGGGTTGATGAGGTTAATTGTTCTTCTTTGGCACTCAAATCTTCAAGTTGAGCAAAAAGACTAGTGCGTTCATTTTGATTTGTCTGAAACTCATTCTCCGCATTGACTATCTGTGAGTTCAAGGGAGCAATTACGCCTTCTTCTACCAGTACTTCAAATTCTTTAAATCGCTCTCTAGTTAGCTCAATAAAAACGTTCAGTTGAGCTATTCTCTCTTGATATGCTTGGCGTTGTTTCTCGGCAGCAATAAGTTCGATGCGGTTGGCTTCAATCTGCCTCAGATTGGCCTCGATTTGTTGAGGAATCGAAACCGCTTCTAGTTCAAGGGTTTGTTCTTGTAGTTCACTGCGAATATTTTGGGCATTGGTAATAGCTAGATTTTCCAACTCATATTCGTTGAGCTTCTGTTGTTGGGTCGCCAGTTGCTCCTGTAGTTCAGGTAGATCGAGAATCGCTAGAACTTGTCCTATCTTAACGCGATCGCCTGGTTTGACGCGGATCTCCTGCACTTGACCCCCAGAACCCCTCGGTTGAAAGGAGATAAATGATCGCGGCTGGATCAAAATCGATTGCCCGACTACCCGACTTGGGATACGTCCAACTACACTCCATAATCCAGCAATAACTGTCAAAGAGATTGTCGGCAAGAGTCGGTAAATCAATTTGGTTTTTGGCGGAGGGGAAGTCTTAACATCAGCTACTAGAGTATTTTTGCTATCTTTATTAGGACTTCCTAGCAAAGGTTGATTTTTTTGTGTAGATGAAGAATCGGTTGGGGAATGTACCATTGCTGCAAAAGCGATGTGCTAGACGGGAAGACAGTTGTTTCTTCAGATAATTCGGAGGATTACTTAAGTATACTTACGACCATACCTAAAAATATTAAATTTATTGAAGAGTATTCTCTGATTCAATTCTAGTAGCCCGCCAACTTTGTTTTGAGGAACTACACTCTGGACTTTGCAATTGAATGGCAAAATAGAAGTCCGACCCTTCGGAGTGGATGGATAATCGAGCATGGCTCAACAACCCCGAAATTAACAACTTGTTATCCGTTGTAGTGACAGGAGAAAGGAAAATGACAGCTAATACTATCAAGTTACTTGATGTTGTAGCATTGACAGTTGATTTGCCAGATTACAACCTATGGCGTGGACAAGTTGGCACGGTAGTTGAGATTTTGGCCGATGGAAAGGCTTTTGAGGTTGAATTTAGCGATCGCAATGGACGAACTTTTGAATCTATTGGATTGCGTTCAGAGCAAATTATGGTGTTACATTTTGAGCCAACGTCCCCTGACTTCAAACCAGAAATGGTTACAGTGTGATTGGTGTAACCAGATAGCAAACTGTGGTAAATCTAATTTAACAAGCTGAAGAACTTTAGCTTTTAATACTCATTTTCTTTTGCTGCTGTTTAACTGAGTTACGAATATCTTGTAACCGCAGCAAAATAATACAAATAGTCAACCACAAAAAACCCCCACTCCAACCAGCTAATACATCTAAAGGCCATTGAAGACCCAGATACATGCGGCTAAACCCAATTCCACCTATTAAAAAAAATGCTCCACCGTAGAGCCACCAAGCTAACCGAGGGTGGCGTATGGTCAGAAGATAAGCGATTATGCCATAGAGCACAGTCCCCTGAAGAAAATTTTCACCGAGAGAGGTGTATTCCGATTCTATTAGAAAAGGCGGCTGTAGATCTGGACGAGAACGCTCAAATAGCAACGTCAGCTCATGGTTAATAATCACAGCTCCCCCAAAAGCAATAACAGACATCAGAACTTGCCAGTAGTTGCGTCGCCAGTAGAGCAAACTAAGGGTAATCAGGAAAACGGGTATCACCACTTCTCCATAACCCAGCATAGTTACAGCAACCATCACTTGATCTAACAGCGGATGGGACAACTGCTGAATTTGCCTTAAGAATTGGGTTTCAATCACTTCCGTTTGAGCTGGTAATAAGTCTGTTGTGATTTCTGTAATGCTCCAGAGAGCAAGCGGGACTCCTAAAAGTCCTCCGAATCCCAGAGTGGCAATCAGAGCTGACAAACTCGGAGAAACTCTCTGTACCCAGAGAATCGCTATTTTTTCTACCGGGGA
>JBFRWL010000479.1:0-5342 GCA_051439565.1 Prochloraceae cyanobacterium | reverse complement strand
CGAGCCTACACTTAAAAAGGTTTGACTGCAGTTTATATAGTTGACACCCTAGACTAAACTTCTCCTTTTCTAATAACATTTACGTAAAAATAGGATAGTTATGGTTTTTTCTTATTCTCTTGCCAGATCAGCTGTTGCCTACCTCTTGTCAAGAGCACTTTGGCAAGAGGTCTAATTTTTTAGGAATAGTAAAACTAAACTTAGTCTTATTTACCTTGTTTAAAGTGTTATTTATAAAATAAACCTTAAGGAACCATAATTCAAGTAGCAGTGTTCGCGATTTATTACTTTTATCAATCAAAAATGCTAATAATCAGGTGATTTTAGGGTGATTTTGTAATTATACTCCTTTGATATTCTCTTTTTTGCCCATAAATTCTAAAAACATTTACGGAGAAACCATTTGAGAGTGACTAGCTCGGAGAAATACGATACATTCTCATCACATCTGTAAGAGTAGGGCAGTAATTTTTTAAACCAAAGCTGGCAGGATTAACATGATTTTGATAGGTAAAGTGGCGATAGTTGAGACAGAATCGATCCCAAGCAGCCATCTGAATGCGAAAGGTCTTAATAAAGAAGTTTGCCAACCAGATAGACAAGGGAATACGAAAATAAATCCTTTTATGGGAATAAGCACAGATTTCTTCTACGGCTTGGTTTACTGTTAGAGGCGAATTGCCTAAAACTAATTTGTCGATCGATGCCTGAGATGAGTGTTGAGGGGGGTTATCGACTAGATATAATACTATCCGAGCAATATCTTGTGCGTGAATAAACTGAAAGCTACCGTCAGCTTTGAACCAGCGAATTAAGTCTATCCATTTGACTACATCAGGTAAACCACCAGCTAGGTGGGAGTAGGGTTTATTGTCATTTCCTCCGACAACGAGGGTGGGAAAAACGGCAGTGATTTTGGGCGCGATCGCTAGTTGTGGTAATTGCGAAAAACACTCATACTTAGTACGAACGTAGTCGGTTCCAATTTCACCTGCTTGGGGTAATAACTGGTTGTGGCGATCGAGAATACTAGCAGTAGAAAAGTAAATCACTTGTTGACAAACTTCGGGAGAAAGCAGGTTCAGCAAAGCAATTGTTTTGACAACATTAATTTCTCGCGACTCTGCTTCCCCTCCCCAAGCGGTAGCTGCTAGGATGGCAACATCAATGGTTTTGAGTAAATCGCTAAATTGCTCGATGTCGCGCAAATCGGCTGATAAAATCTCAACTCCATTGCGAGCCTGGTAATTAAATTTCAGCTTGTCTGGGTTTCTAACCAGCAAAAATAACTCGTGTTCGGTTTCCTCAATTAAAGCTTCTGCAAGATAGTGGCCTATACAGCCACTTGCACCTGTTAAAAAAATACGCATGAAATCAATACCAAGTCAAGCATTACTATTTGCCGTTTCTCCGCACACTCCCCACACTTCCCAAACTCCCCCCACTCCCCAAATCTGACCTCTTTTGACTTAATATCTGGCTTGCTTAGCAGTTTCAAAGAAAAACTCGACATTTTCTTCTGGGGTTCCTACTAAAACACCGTGACCGAGATTGAGAATATGACCCCAATTACCTGCTTTCCGAATTGTATCGAAAATGCGATCGCGGATAAACTCTTTAGAGCCAAACAAGACCCCAGGATCGATATTGCCCTGAACTTTCATATCTTTACCTAACCTAGCCCTTGCTTCTGCCATATCTAGAGTCCAATCTACACTCACGATATCTACGCCAGATTTACCCATTCTCTCTAGTACTCCAGCACTGCCACTGATATACAGAATTAAAGGAGTATCTGGGTGAGTTTCTTTTACTTTCTTGATAACTTGCTTTTGATATGGTAAGGCAAAAATTTCGTAGTCTTGAGGAGAGAGTTCACCCGCCCAAGAATCGAACAATTGTACTACTTGAGCGCCACAGTCAATTTGGTAGCGAACGTAGGTGGCGATCGCATCGGCTATTTTACTCAAAAATTGATGCAACATTTTTGGTTGAGAAAATGCCATCCCTTTGATAACCGAGTAATTTTTCGAGCTTTTACCTTCTATGGCATAAGCTGCTAAAGTCCAAGGAGAACCGACAAAACCTAACACAGTAGACTTATTACCTACTTCAGTTCGTAGGGTTTTGAGTATTGTTTTAATAAAAGGTAGAGACTCTTCCGGTTCTAGAGGATGTAGTTTATCAATTTGCTCCTGGGTGCGGATTGGAGGATCGATGATGGGGCCTTTGCTTTCTACAATATCAAAGGGAATGCCTATGCCTGGGAGTGGGGTTAAAATATCGGAGAACATAATTACCCCATCTGGTTGAAAAGCTTTCCAGGGTTGCAAAGAGATTTCAATGGCGAGATCGGAATTTTCCGAGCGATCGCGAAAATTAGGATATTTCTCTCGTCGATCGCGATAAACTTGCATATAGCGTCCTGCTTGTCGCATCATCCACACTGGAGGACGGTCTAATTGTTCGCCGCGAGCTGCTCGTAAAAGGTGAGGAATACCGTTTGATTCTGCCATCTCAATTACTCTAGATATTTAAGCGCATTTGCTAGCTTATCATTACACTCAACACTTAGCACTCAACAATTAATAATCAACTAATACCAATTTCGTTTAAGATTGCTACACTTCAGTTAGGAAAGGGAACAGGGAACGGGCAACAGGCAACAGATTCTCCAGAATTGATGTGTAGCAGTATTTTGGAAAATTGGTATAACACTCACACCCACACGACTTATGCAATACGCTATGTACTATCTGTATTTTTACGAGCGGTAACCAGGCCAAGGCGATCTCGAAGAGGTCATTAAAACTCGAAGTGTTTTCGTTGGAATAATCACTTGATTATTTTGGGTCGATATATTGGTCATAAACTAGAGAAAAACAAGTTGCTACTCGCTCGCGAGGTATATCCTGACCGAGAAGTAAATAGTCACTGTCTAAGTCTCCATGTAAATAAATACAAGATAATAGTTTTAAATTCTTAGAAAGAACATAAGAAATAGCAGCTTCTTTCGCTTCTTCTGAGTCAAAATCTTCTTTTAATGTCCAAATTTTTACATCTTGACAAACTTTTCCCAGACATTCTTTAAGTGAATTTGGAATAAACTCCATAGGGCAACTAAATTCGAAGTTGGTGAGGAATATCGAGCAACGCCGGCAAGCTGAGGCTCAACTGCAACATGATGCTCTTCACGATTCCCTCACTGGTCTTCCTAACCGAGCTTTGTTGTTAGATCGTCTTGAGCAGGCGCTCAAGCGGCAGCAACGATATCCAGATAGGCTTTTTGGGATACTGTTCTTGGATCTAGATCGCTTTAAGGTAATTAACGATAGCCTCGGTCACTTGCTCGGAGATCAAATGCTCATAGCTGTGGCTCATCGCTTAGAAAAATGCCAGCGGGCTAGCGACACCTTTGCCCGTCTGGGAGGAGACGAATTTGTGCTCTTGCTCGACGAGCTAACCAGTTTAGAGCCAGCTATCAAGGTGGCAGAGCGCATTCACCAGGCATTAGATAAGCCTTTCATTCTCAACAACAAGGAGCTGTTCGTTTCTGCTAGTATTGGCATCGCCCTCAGCTCCCCTCATTATTATTCAGAACCCACACAATTGTTGCGGGATGCTGACACGGCCATGTATAGCGCTAAGGCGCGTGGCAAGTGCTGCCATGCAGTGTTTGAACCCTCGATGCATACCCACGCTCTGAAACAGTTGCACTTGGAGAGTGAGCTACGGCGAGCTCTCTCTCGTCAAGAACTCGTCGTTTACTACCAACCTATCGTCTCTTTAGAAACCAAATGCCTTCAGGGGGTTGAGGCGCTAGTCCGCTGGCAGCATCGGGAAAGGGGTCTGATTAGTCCGGCAGATTTCATCCCCATCGCCGAAGAAACCGGACTAATCGTGACCCTTGACCAGTGGGTGCTGAAGAATGCCTGTCGGCAGTTGCTTTGCTGGCAAAAGCAGTTTCCGGCTCTTGACCACTTAACCCTGAGCGTCAATCTTTCCGCCAAGCAGTTTTTGCAAAGTGATTTGACTGAACAAATTGACCAAATTCTGGCCGAAACAGGCATCTTGGGGCAAGATTTGAAGCTGGAAATTACCGAAAGCGTGCTCATTGAAGATCCCGACTCGGCAGCAGAAATGTTGAGGCAGCTAAGAAACAGGAAGATTCAGGTGTGCCTTGATGACTTTGGGACGGGCTACTCATCGTTAAGTTATCTGCATCGCTTCCCGCTCAATATCTTGAAGATTGACCGCTCGTTTGTGAGCAGCCTGGAGGTGAAAGACGAGCGGTCGGCAATTGTGCGCACGATTGTCACGCTAGGTCATGAGCTAGGGATAGAGGTGATAGCGGAGGGAGTAGAAACAGCCAGGCAAATGCAATGCCTCAAAGCTTTAGGCTGTGACTATGGACAGGGCTACTGTTTTTCCCCTCCTGTGGATAGTCAAACTCTGACAACTTGGTTAACATCCTCCCCAGCGCCGACTTCTTTTGTGACTAACTGAGACAGTTTGGCCCGAAATAACCAATATCGGCTTTGTAGTTCCCCCGCGCCCAAGATTGGTTGTAAGCTTAGTTTTATAAGTTTTTCAACTTGTTGATTTCATTTATTCTGGGTTGTTTGACATCCATTTTATTTTATTTAGCTTATTGATATTTATTCCTTGTGATTTAGATAAGATTTTTCTTGTAATATGAATCACATCCATTATTTCACGTTGGTTGATGGAGGTTTTTGCCTCCTTTTTTACTTCTCTTGATTTTTGTGGCAATAATTCTCGGCGCTATTATTGGCAGGAAGTGAGCGTAGGTTCCCCAAACCCTTATGAATGCGCCCCTCTGGCTACGCGATTAAAAAAACTAATTCTTGAGGATTTATTCTATCATTATTAACTTGTCCCCAAACGGAAGTAAAAAACTGTACCTTTACCTAGTTGACTTTCTGCCCAAAATTGGCCGTGATGCCCCTGAATAATACGCTCTACTACAGATAAGCACTAGAGGGGTAAGCTGAGCCAGGATTATGGCTCTTGCACACCTACTTACCAAGCTTGAAACCTTTTAATGAATAACTTAATTCCAAGTTTCTTGGCTTCTTGAGCACAAGTTTTTAAGAGTTGAGAACCCTCATGGTTGATAAAACTTAAATTTCTTAGGTCTATTATTATTACCTCTACTCTTTGAGAGAGGGATTTAATGAATTCTTGTTTAAGTTTCTTAGTATTCTCACTGGTTAAGGAACTACCATGCAAATTAATAATATTGACTGAAGATGGTTTTTCTACACTTATCATTTTAAGTTTGTTCACTAAGAGCTGCCCCTGCTACCTTGACCTTAAGG
>JBFRWL010000478.1:0-9627 GCA_051439565.1 Prochloraceae cyanobacterium | reverse complement strand
AGAACTAAGAAAAAAATTCCCCAGCGGAAGCGCCATCCAGAAGGGTGCTGCTTGGCTGTCTTTACCTCTTTACTCATTGCTGAAGGATCGCTCTAAGCTGAATAATCTTAGCTATTAATATACCAATATGGAGGAGGCGGCTAAAAATATTAGAGCTGAAGGTATCAGACAATTATTGGTCTTAGGAACTAGGACTGCAGAAGCGTGGAGGGGATGTAAGACCAAAAAGTGGACGCAAGTCTGTTTTGAGGCAATCCCCGATTGAGAGCAAAAATCTCAGGGAAGCTAGAAGCCCACACTGAAAGTGTGGGTAGTTCACTGACCAGACTTCCACCGTAGGCGGTTAAAATTGGCGAAGAAAATATTTTGGCTTTAATACTTGTTGTCCCACTTACAATTCTCCATGCTTCCTCTCGCTGCTCAATTCCAATCTCCAGGCCCAATTTTATTCGAGATCGGGCCGATAATCATCCGCTGGTACGGACTTTTAATTGCTTCAGCCGTCTTAATTGGTGTTTTTCTCGCGGAATATCTGGCAAAGCGTCGCAATGTCAAGCCATACTTGCTAGGTGACTTGGCAATTTGGCTGATAATTGCTGCTATTCCCTGTGCCAGAATTTATTACGTGTTATTTCAGTGGCAAGAATACGCCCAACGTCCCGGCGATATTGTCGCGATCTGGAAAGGTGGCATTGCTATTCACGGTGCAATTATTGGCGGCATTCTAGCAACAGTTATTTTTGCCAGGCTCAATAAAGTTTCCTTTTGGCAGTTAACCGACCTAGTCGCACCCTCCCTGATTTTGGGCCAAGCAATTGGGCGTTGGGGCAACTTTTTTAATTCTGAAGCCTTTGGTAGGCCGACAGATTTACCTTGGAAACTGTATATTCCTCCTAGCAACCGTCCTTTAGAATACATTAATTACGAGTATTTCCATCCCACCTTTCTATATGAATCTCTTTGGAACTTAATGGTATTTGCCCTGTTGCTATGGCTCTTTTTCTGGGGCTTAAAGAATCAAGAACGTCTCAAAGTTGGTACTCTAGCCTTAGTCTACGCGATCGCCTATAGCAGCGGTCGCATCTGGATTGAGGGATTGCGGACTGATAGTTTAATGCTAGGACCATTACGAATTGCCCAAATAGTTAGTTTAGTAGCGATCGCTTTAGGATTAGCCGGACTAGCATGGCTGTATTGGTTCCAGCGTGTCTTACCAGATGTTGTCTCTCCCGAAGCCGAAGAAAAATTGAAGCAAAAAACATCAGTCAATGAGTAACTTTACTGAGCACTCCTTACTCAAACCCGCAGTATACATTATCGGTGCTGGTCCAGGCGATCCAGAATTACTCACCGTTAAGGCACAAAAAATTCTCTCTCAGGCGGATGTAATACTTTTTGCCGATTCTCTAGTACCCAGGCAAATTTTACAGGGTGTCCGCCCCGATGTGGAACTAATTGCCACTGGTAACAAAACTTTGGAAGAAATTATCCCCCTGATAATCGAACGAGTCAGGGCAAATCGTTCTGTAGTACGCCTTCACTCCGGCGATCTTAGTTTGTACAGTGCCATTGACGAACAAATCCAAGCCCTAGCAACTGCCGAAATTCCCTTTGAACTAATTCCCGGGATTAGTGCTTTCCAAGCAGCCGCAGCCAAATTAGGTACAGAATTAACTGTGCCAGGACTAGTACAAACTATTATTCTCACTCGCACCAGTGGTCGTGCTTCTGCCGTACCGGAGTCGGAAGAATTAGCCTCCCTAGCTGCTCATCAAGCTAGTCTCTGCCTCTATCTGTCTGCCCGTCACGTAGAAGCTGCTCAAGGAAAACTCCTACAACACTATCAGGCAGATACCCCAGTAGCAGTTTGCTTCCGCCTCGGTTGGCAAGATGAAAAAATTTGGCTCGTTCCTCTAGCACAAATGACAGAGATTACCAGACAAGAGCAATTAATTAGGACAACTCTTTATGTGATTAGTCCTGCTTTAAGAGCAGTGGAGGGAAAGAAAACTCAAGCGCGTTCCCGTCTTTATCATCCAGAACATTCCCACCTATTTCGCCCCTAGAAATTTTTCTTCTCTATTGCCTGTTGACTCTTGCTTCTTGCCTGTCTGCACTAGATAATTTATTTTGCACATCTACTTATGTCTGGTGCCATCAGGCATAATTGCTCCTGTGAGTTTAGCTCTTGCTCTTTTGAGAGTAGATACGCTGATTTTAGCGCCCTTAAGGTTGGCATAACTGAGATTAGCACCTCGGAACTTAGTGTTTTTCAAGTTAGCTCCCCGGAGGTCGGCATGACTGAGATTAGCACCTCGGAAATTAGTCCTTTCTAATTCAGCTCCCTTGAGATTTGCATAACTCAAGTCGGCATTATTAAAGTAAGCTCTCTCCAAATTAGCTCCTGCCAAGTTAGCAAATTCCAAGCTAGCTCCCCTTAAATTGGCAAAATTTAGGGAAGCACCTGCTAGGTTAACTTCCTCCAGGTTAGCTCCTCTCAGATTAGCTCCCCACAGGTCAGCAGACCATAGACTAGCTCCCTCTAGGTTAGCTCCTGCCAAATTAGCTCCCGCTAGGTTGACAGACTCTAAACCGGCATTTTTCAGGTTTGCTGACTCTAAGTTAGCTCCTCCTAGCTGGGCTGGACCAAGTTTGAGGTTAAATAGATTGGCACCTTCGAGATCGGCACTTTGAAGGTTAGCTCCGATCAGGTTAGTTCCTGCTAAGTTCGCTTGCGCTAGCTTGGAACCTACTAGATTGCTACCTTTGAGGTTAGCTGCTGTGAGCTTTGCTTGTTCTAGGTTGACACCTACTAAGTCGGTTCCTTCTAGATCGGCAGAGGGAAGATTGCATGCTACACAGCTTCCACGAGAGAGCAAGCGATCGACCGAATTGCCGTGTTGGTAAATTTGTACGGTTGTTCCTAGTACGGCAACAGCACTAATAGTACTCAATCCGAGCCAAATTCCAGGGGAATTATCTTTGATTCCCTGCCAAAAACTTTCTAACCTATTAGTCTGACCTGCTAATTTAATTGATTTGAGTGCTTTCAGAGCAGTAGTAGCATCGGCATAGCGATCTTTAAGCTTGAGCGCTACCATTTTTTGCAGCCATTTAACCAATTGGGGATTTAGCTGGGGTAGTAACTGTTTGACATTAAACCCAGAATTATCGTTAATTAGCTGCCCGATTTCTGTTGATTTTGTCTGAGTAAGCAAACAAATTAGTGTCGCTCCCAAACTATAGAGATCTGATGCAGCAGTCAACTGACGGTTGAACATTTGCTCTGGTGGCATAAAGCCTAAAGTCCCTCTAACCGTACTACTTATTGCTACATCCCCACCTTCTTGACGAGCCCAGCTAAAATCTATCAGATAGACTTCTATCTGTTCGGCATAATTTACCAGAATATTTTCTGGTTTAATATCTCCATGAATCACTGGTGGATTTTGCGCTTGGAGATATACCAATACTTCTAGGACAGCAGCAGCAATTTCCTGGATTTCTTCTAAGGTAAATTCGTGAGCTTGAGCTAGAGAAATACCTGGTTTATATTCTTGAACTAAGCAAAAACCGGCTGGAGTTTCAAAAGAATCCAAATAGCGGGGAATACTAGCAAGATTTAACCGCTGCAAGAGTTTAATTTCTCGTTCACATGCTTCGTATCCTGCCCAGCTAGCTCCCGAATGGGCAAACTGAAACTGTTTAATGACGACAAGCTCCTCAGTTTCGAGCTTGGTAGCTAGGTAGGTCAGACAACCGCCAGCAGGATTTGACCCTAATTCCTGATCAACTTTATAGCCGTAGGACTCAAAGTCGAGATGATTGCTTTTTTGTATAGATTGATTCTGGGAAGAAACTTCTTGGATGACATTAATCGCTGAGTGCCAACCTGCTCGTAGAGAATCTTTAAATTTGCTCATTTTTATCTACCTAACTGAACTTCCGATCGGGTTCCCTCTTTACTATGGTCTTTATTTTTCCAGCAAAATTAATTGATATTTGTAATTCTTTAAATTTACCTCGTTAATGAGAATTAATTTGTTTGATGTAAACTAAATCGCAGCGCGGAGTTTCTACACCTGTAGCGGTTTGGTAGCCGCTCTTGTGGTATAGTTGTACTGCCTGTTGTAAAACACTAGCGGTTTCCAGCCAAATTTCCTGAAATCCTCGGGCAGTGATCGCCTTCTCTAGCTGTTGTAATAAATATTTACCCAATCCTTTACCTCTGACGATAGGTAATAAATACATTTTACGAATTTCTACTGCTAAATTGCCCCTTTCGATCGGATAATAGGCAGCAGTTCCTACTATTTTTTCTTCTCGTTCAACCACCCAAAATTCTCCTCCAGATTGAATGTAATATTTTTCTACTTCTAAAACATCTCGATCTGCGCCTGTAGGTTCCCAAGGCAAACCGTACTCTCTCAAGACATTGCGAATGATGGCAGCGGCGGAGGCGCGATCGCTCTGTTGCCAGTTGCGAATCAAAAAATCTCGATATAAACTTTCCACGTTAATTTTTTAAAATTTTGAATTTTTTAACAGTCCTTTTGCCCTCTGCCCTTGCTTCAACTGTGAATTCTGGGTTCGGGGTGCAAGATTGCCAGCACCTCGCTTTCGATCGCGGCTAATTCTGCCAAACGCTGCTGAACTAGATCCCGCTGAAAATAAGTATCTGCCAGCACCCAGTAAATGCCGTAGTGACGCGCCTCCGATCCCACCAAACTGCGATAGAATTGAGCCAAAGCTCGATCGGGACAATGAGTGGCTAATAACCCCAATCGTTCGTGAGAGCGAGCCTCAATTAAAGCACAAACCAGAAGAGAATCGAGCAAGCGTTCTGGTTCTCGACGGCGAATTTGCGCTTTGAGGGTAGCTCCATAGGGAGGTGCATTCAAGGGAGCTAAGGCAATTCCCCGCCGCTCTAACCATTGGTTAACCTGCTCGAAATGTTCTAATTCCTCTTTGGCGATCGCGGTTAACTGCCACACCAATTGAGTAGAAGATGGGTAGCGGAACATTAAATTGAGAGCTACGCTAGCCGCTTTGCGCTCGCAGTGAGAGTGGTCGAGCAAGATCGTATCCAGATTAGCCAGCGCTTGCTCGACCCAAGCCCCACTAGTAGGTTGTTGGAGGATGTTAATCTTAGGAGTTACCAACACAAACACGCTCTTAATATAATATCTGCTGTCATACTTAATAATAGACCGAGATTTTAGCTAAACTAAGTCAACTACCTACGGTCAAACTGTCTGTTTGCCAACCCTAATTTAAGATGACAAAAAAGGAGAAAAATCTGGGAATGTTACTAATAGTAGCTGCTGTTGTGAGTTGTTTGTTCGCAGGACTGGACAGGCTAACTCATAGAGATGGGAGTTAGTTAGTAGTATTTTGATTTTAAAAAAGCAAAAATGACTAATCGCCGAATTTTTATTGGTGACGTACACGGTCACTACGATTCCCTGATGTCCTTACTGGAAGCGATCGCTCCCGGAAGCGACGATCAAATATATTTTCTTGGAGATCTAATCGATCGCGGTCCTCAGAGCGCTCAGGTAGTCAAGTTTATCATCGAAAATAACTATCAGTGTCTTCTGGGCAACCACGAACAAATGCTACTAGATGTCTTAGGCACTGGCAAGGACGCGCCTATGGACAAATTCCAAGCATGGATCTACAGTGGCGGCTATGCAACTATCACCAGTTATGAGAATAACATTCCACAAGAACACATCGATTGGATGAAAACATTGCCCTACTACCTAGATTTAGGAGATATTTGGTTAGTCCATGCTGGCGTTCATCCCAAGATGCCTCTTGAGGAACAAACATCCGAGCAATTCTGTTGGATTAGAGATGAATTTCACAGCGTAAGCACGCCTTATTTCGACGATAAGCTCATCATTACAGGTCACACCATTACTTTTACTATGCCAGGAGTTAAACCTGGAAATATCGCCTCTGGACCGGGTTGGCTAGATATTGAAACTGGTGCTTATCATCCCCATAGCGGATGGTTAACTGGTTTAGATATTACCCACGAAAAAGTCTATCAGATTAATACTCGTCAAGGTTCCTTACGAACTCTACCCCTTAAAAAAGTCGTGACTCAAGTAGAACCATCTGTAATTTTGTCCAAACGCTCAAAGAAGTCGCGCTCTTGAACATTATGACGCGCCGCATTCTCCCTCCGTACCTTAGGAACGGGGGGAGTTAGCGCATGGTCTTCATTCAGGAGTATCTTGGTTCTGGATGTATTTTTTGAGTAGTTCTAATGGTGCTTTAAGTTGGTAGCTTATATTCATCATCTTCTTCGTCAGCGTAAAAGCGATAAAATAGAGGTTCGTCTTTAAATTCATGTTCGTCGAGGACGTGGTGAATCATACCTTGTTCGATCATTAATTGTCCGATCGCAATCGCTTCTGGTCTAGTTGCTCTTTCGTGCTTCATAAGCCACTCTACTGCTTCGGAACCTAAAAAAGTTTTAGGGAAAATCTTGAACCCATAACGACGATCTTCGATCTCTAAGCCATCTGACCCCCGCATAGCTGTAAAGATTGCGTCCCAGTCGTATTCATCGTGAATTTGTGGTTCTTGATGGGAGAGTTTGATATCTTTAGCGCGATCGGGAGTTTCAATTTCTTTGGGATAGTATAATTTTGGCTGTGCTGGGGGGTTGGCTTGCACTAAATTTGTCACTAACTCGTCAATTTGAGGCACTTTGACGTGCAAGTCTCGTTGCGGGTAAGGAATTTTAATACCATACTTGCGTAGATGCGCTTCAATCTGATTGTAAAGATGATTTCTGACTTTAGGTTCTTTGAGAGGATCGCGAATAAAAACCACAACTCGGAAATTGAGCGCATTTTCGCCGAAACCTCGAAACTGGGATTTTGGTGGTGGATGTCGCAGAATCTCAGGATGATAAGTTTGAGCAGCAGCTAGCAAGGCTTTGAGCACTAACTCTCGATCGGAATCATAAGACACGCCCACGTAAACTTTAACGCGAGTTAGTCCGGTACGATTCCAATTTTTAACTGCTTCTTCGATCAAACGAGAATTGGGAATGATGATAATGTATCTATCTATGTGGGAAATTTCAGTAGTGCGAACGCCTATACGCATCACTAATCCTTTAGTATCGCCTACTTGTACTAATTCTCCAACTTTAATTGGACGAGTAAAAACGATTAGTAAACCACTGATGAAGTCTTTGGCTATATTTTGCAAACCAAAGCCAATTCCTATTCCCAACGCGCCTAACAGAATTGCTAAGGAATGAAAATCAATACCAGCAAAATTAAAAATTAACAGTACGCCGATCGACATTAACCCATAGCGAGTTAACAAGGCGAGCGAATCTTGTAGCGCTAGTTCAATTCCAGTTAGGGGTAAAATACGCGACTTAAAAAAATCGCTTAACCAACAGACTACAAACCACAGTCCAATTCCCAGCACTATTAGGAAAAAGACTCGGCTAAGAGAGATAGCTTCTTCGCCTAAATTAATAATTTCTGAGTTAAAAGTAGTGTCGAGTAAGGTTAATAGGTGATACAGCCAATGCCTAGTTTTAGGAAATAAATTAGCGCTGTAACACAAGAAAGCGATCCAGAATGTAATTTGCAGCAGCAGTATTCCTAATAGTTGAAAAGATCCTGTTTGCTGAGTTGACCGTTGTAGTTGTTTTTTTCGGTAGCGGCGACTGAGCCAAAATAATCCGCTCTGCAAGACAATAGTAATAATTAGCCCGATCGAGACCATTTGAGTCGCCCCAGCAGTATAAACTGAGGTACGCTCTTGTAAAGCTTTCTCGATCGCAGTTTCAATCTTTTCCCGCCATATTTCGGCTTGTTCCTTTAGCATCATACCAGGAATAAGATCTTGGTTGGTGACAGTTATGAGATGGCGTTGATTGATACGGATAACTGTCCAACCTTGCTGTTCAACTACTTTTACCGCTAAAGACTTTCCTGGTTGCAAGTAACTAAGTTTTGCTTCTAGTAAAGAACTGATGCTATCTGCTCGTTCAGCTGCACTTAGAGTACCAGAACTCCCAACTTTAAATAATTCTCGACCATCAAGGACGACAGGTGCTTTGATATTTTTGGCTTCTGGTAAAGAAGATTCGGCGACTACAGGCGACCAAAGCGAGACTAATGATAGAGATAGGAAAAAAGCCAGCAACAGGATTATTACTTTTTTCCCTTTTCCTCTAGCTTTGCTGCTATGTTGGGTTGAAGCTTGTTTTTGCCAAGCCATCATCAACAAACAAAATTTAATTCAATAATTAATTATAAGTTTAATACCTGACGAGTTAGGTATTAGCTGTTTGTTGTTACTTCTAAACTCTGACCTCTCTTTCAACAATTTTCTAATTAATTTAACCGATCTACTTGTATGTGTATCGCTCATAGAGAGGAGCTTCGCCTTGGGCGATTTGTGGTGACTTGGCGATTTTTTGTAAATAATTTTAAGATTTTTATTGCCGATAAATGCTCGTAAATTTCTTCAGGCACATAGAGTATTTTATTACCTTGTAAATAAAGCTGCTTTAATTTGCTGATACGGGTAATATCTATAGGTATTTTAGTTAATTGATTGTAACTTAAATCTAGAGAAGTTAAATTTTGTAGTGCGGCGATCGCTAAGGGGAATTCGGCTAGTTGATTGCGGCTTAAATTGAGAGAGGTTAGCTTAGTTAAACCTGCAATATCTGGAGATACTGCCGTGATGTTATTGCGACTTAAATTGAGAGAGGTTAAGTTGGACAATCTGGTCAGTTCTGAAGGTAAATATGATAATTTATTAAAGCTTAAATAAAGGTAATTTAAGTTTCTCAGTCTGTCAATTTTAGCCGGAAAATTGGTTAGACTATTTCCGCTTAAATCTAGGGAGGTCAAGTTAGGTAGTTGGAGAATGACTTCAGGAAATTCTGTAAATTGATTGTAGCTTAAATCTAAGGAAGTTAGGTTTTCAAGTTTGGTTATCGCTTCGGGGATTTTGCTTAATTTATTGCGGCTTAACTTCAGAGCAGTTAACTTGGTTAATTGACCTATTTCTGGAGGAAATTCTGTAAATTTATTGTCACTTAAATAAAGAGAAGTTAACTGTTCATTTATAGGAAGAGTCTCAGCAATCATTGTTAATTTGTTGCCGCTCAAATTCAGAGAAGATAATTTAGGTAAATAGACAAGCAATTCGGGGAATTCAGTTAATTGATTATGGCTTAAATCTATCTCTAACAGGTTGATAAGATTGATTATTTCTGGAGAAATTTCTTTGATATTATTATAGTTTAATGTTAATCTCCTCAATTGTTTTAAGTCAAAAACTTCAGGAGGAATCCTCATTAATTTTTCAGTTTTACTGCCCAAGTGTAAATGTAATTCAGTAAGCTGTTTTTCTTGAGCTTCTTTGATTTTTTCTAAGAAAGAATTTAGTGTATTGTTCATGTCATGTTCTTTATTTACTAAGAGTATTCCCTGGAGATAGAGATATCTGTCTATATGGGCGGGGAGAAAGTCAAGTACCTACATAGATGGTAACCCCAGAATCATATATCTTGCAGCTCTTACCAGGTATCGATATTATCTAGAGACTTTGGTTGGGTTAGGGTCTGGGCTG
>JBFRWL010000477.1:0-14828 GCA_051439565.1 Prochloraceae cyanobacterium | reverse complement strand
CCGCCGCTGTAGTTGTCGCCGCTAGCATGACCGTCTCCACCCTCATTTTCCTGCCCGCACTGCGACAGAAAAACCGCACAGTTTTAGTCACATCCGCCGAAAACCAGGGTGTGTTAGTAGAAACCTTTAAAGGTGCTCTCACCCTCAAAACCACCAACGCCGCCCCTCAAACCTGGGAAGAATTGCAAAGCCGCTTTGGTCGCCTTGCTAACGTTACCTTACAAACGATTCAAATTAACATTATCAACAGGGTCTTCTCTAAGTTAGTTTCTGGCATTGGCACGATTGCGATCCTCTGGTTTGGCAGTACCTTGGTGATTCGCCAAGAATTAAGCATCGGTCAACTGCTGGCATTTCATGCCATGAATGCCAATTTTACTTCCTTGATCGTAATCTTAGTGGAGTTTGTCAATGAATTCGCCCGCGCCCAAACTGCCATCCAGCGGCTGGGTGAGGTAATTGATAGCACCCCAGAAGAGCGAGAGGAGACTGTTTTGCCCTGGGCAGAAATTCCTAACAATGCTGATCTTATCTGCACCCAGCTCAACTTTTACCACGCTGGGAGAGTTGACCTGCTGGAAAATTTTTCCCTCACTATTCCTGGCGGTCAAGTAACTGCCTTAATTGGTCAATCTGGCTGTGGCAAAAGTACCCTGGCTAAACTAATTGCTGGATTATATCAGCTTCAGTCCGGCAATATCCGCTTTGGCATCTACAACCAGCAAGATCTGTCCCTGGAATGCTTGCGACAGCAAGTAGTGCTAGTTCCCCAGGAACCACACTTTTGGAGTCGCTCAATTGTGGAAAACTTCCGTCTGGGTTCACCTCAAGTCAGTTTTGAGCAGATTGTCAGAGCTTGCCAGATAGCTAGTGCTGACGAGTTTATCAGCGAACTGCCCGACAAATACCAAACGGTTTTAGGGGAATTTGGGGCGAATCTCTCAGGGGGTCAGAGGCAAAGATTAGCCATAGCTAGAGCGATTGTCAATGACCCACCAGTGCTAATTTTAGATGAATCTACAGGTTCTCTCGATCCGGTGAGTGAAACCCAAGTGCTAGATAAACTTTTATCTTACAGACAAGGCAAAACGACAATTATAATTAGCCACCGTCCCAGAGTAATTCTGCGTGCTGATTTTATCGCGCTATTAGATAGGGGAGAGTTGAAACTAACTGGCACTCCCGAACAGTTGGGTCAGCTTGAGGGCGAGCATTTAGTTTTTTTGAACCCTTAATTGTTTATTGATAGTTCAATCAGCCAAAAGCGAAAGTAGAAGAAGAAAAGGGAGATTCCCAAGACTCCGACAGTGAGTCACTAACTGAAAAGAAGAAACGTCCTGGCTCCGAACTTTCTTATTTTGTTGTGAACCGATAGCCCACGCCCCTAATGGTTTCGATGATGCCTCGACCCAGCTTCTTGCGCAGGTATCTCACATAGACATCGACAATGTTAGAACCAGGGTAGTAGTCGTAGCCCCAGACGTCATTGAGAAGCTCTTGCCGAGAAACGATTCGCTCAGGGTGGCGCATCAAGCGCTCCAGGAGAATAAACTCTTGATTGGACAGATGAATTTCTCTCTCGCCCACTTTGACAGTGTGGGTGTGGAAGTCAAGGGTTATCTTGCCCGCTGTGAGAATCATTTCCGGCTGACCTTGGGGGACTTGCTGCGAGCGCAACCGCAGGCGGATTCTTGCCAGCAGTTCGTCAAAGCTAAACGGCTTGGTGACGTAGTCGTCGGCTCCAGCTTCAAGTCCGGCCACTTTATCTTTCACCTCGTTCCGCACCGTCAGAATAATAATCGGGATCTGTTTCCCCTGACCGCGCAACTCTTTCATCACTTCTACTCCATCTTTACCAGGCAGAACCAGATCGAGAATCAAGAGGTCAAAATTGTCGCTCAGGCTCATGTTCAGAGCTTCGTAGCCTTCTTGGACTCTTGCCGTCGCGAAGCCATGTTCGCGCAGTTTTTGTTCCAGAAAATTGGCGCTCAGCGCTTCATCTTCGGCAATCAGAATTCGTTTCATCTCCTCAACCAGGTTAGCTGTCTAGCACTTCAACGATTACGGTTAAACTCGGGGTATAGCCGAGATACATGTAAAAATAGCCATTAGGCTAGAAAGTATTGTCCTGACTTGCTTAGAGCTTTTAGTTTTCCTTATTTCCCAGTCCCTCGTTCTACCCCAAAGACAAATTTCTCGATGTCTGAGCTATAAATTTGTGCCGAGAAACTGCGATCGGTACTTTTAAGGGAAGCTCGTCAACTTATACGACATATTTTTTGCCTTTTAAGCCAAGCCGAAATCCAAAATTTTCTTGAGACAAGAGGGCATTACCTACTAGTGGGGTGGCTCGATCCCAAGAGGAAACAATGGTTTGAGATTATTTTTTGAAGATGTCTAATCTTAAATAAATTGGCATTGGCTCAATTCTTTTTTGCTGTCCTAGTTTTTTTTGATAATCTCAGATAAAAATGAAATTAAGATGAAATGATTTAAATTGATTTTTTTCTTAATCCTCCTTCTGCCCTCTGCCTCCTGCCTTCAGAACCAGGGTTTTTGCTGAGGTGCAAAATGTGAGAATAGCCTATTTTCTTCACAAGAGGGATCGATCCTGCTATCCTTTCAAAAGTACAGCTTTAAGAAACTTTTTATCAAGTAAATCTGCAATTGGGCTTTGGCAACATAGTTCGGATTGAAAAAAAAATTCTCTCCCTCTCCCCATCAATCTTTTATTTACAAGTAGTTTCTAAGACCGCGATTATGACTCATTCTACAGATATCAAAACATTAGCTCGTTGGATGGCAGGAGATTTCAGCAATCAAGCACAGGCTTTTGAAAACCCTCCTTTATATGCTCACATTCGCGTGTGTATGCGTCCTTTACGTTGGGATTTACTATCAGGAACCAGTCTATTTTTAGAGCAAGCTTATGATTTCATGCTTGATCGACCATACCGTTTGCGAGTGTTAAAGTTCAGCGCGATCGATGGCATTATCGAACTAGAAAATTATAAGGTTAAAGATGAAGATAAGTTCTATGGCGCTGCTCGTAATCTAGATATCTTAAACAACCTCAGCGCTGAACAACTCGAACCTTTATCAGGGTGCGACATGATTGTTGAATGGACGGGTCACAGTTTTAAAGGAGAAGTTAAGCCAGGAAAAGCTTGTATAGTAGAGCGTCAAGGCAAAAAAACCTATCTAGACAACCGTTTTGAGGTAGATGAACAGAAGTTAATTAGCCTCGATCGCGGTCTAGATCCAGAAACTGACGAGCTAGTTTGGGGGTCTATTGCAGGAGCTTTTCATTTTACTCGCTGGGCAAGTTTTGCAGATGAAGTAGAAGCTTAATTGCTGTAGCGTTTTTCCTTTGTGCAAAAAACATTCAACTGAGGAATTGAGCATAAATAACATACGCTACAGCGAAAGACTCATTAGCTAATCTCAAGCAGTATGTCCCACTTCAAGTCCGTAGCCTTAAACTCTTTGAATAACCGGCTCCATAGCATTAGCATTTTTAACTAAATCCGATATTATCTTAAGCGTTCTTGCTTTCCCCATTTTTTTCTCTATCTTCTGAAAATAGTCATCTTCTAGAAGCTTGTAAATAAGGGAAATCTGAGGACACCCATCTCGCAAAGCTTTTTTAGCAACAGCTTTCACTCTTAGCTTTTCAAAACAACTTTGATTAGAAAAATTCCATAGAGAATTTTGGCATCTTTGTTGTTCTTCTACTATCATATCGAGAGTAGCATGATAGACATCCATCCAAGCTTGTTTCACTTCTGGTGTCCATCTTTTTTTGAGAAAATATCCAAGAGTTTTAGAGAAACTTTCACCTATTAATAACTCGTGTTGTAAAATAAAATCAGCAATCATATCTTTTTCTTCTATTATCTGGATTGCTATGGTTTTACAAAGCCACGAATTGCGAAAGTTACCAATTATCAAAAATAAACAGTTTATCGTTCTTTTTAGCTTACGCTTGACGGAACGATCCCGCAATAAAATTCCCATTTCAGGGTGGTCAACAAGATAATTGTAAAACAAATGGTAAAAGAAACTTGAACGACAATCAATCAAAGAAAGTGTTTCTTCTACGAATTCAATATTCATTTTATACCCTTTATACCCTTGCCGATTGCTAAAAAATAAATGAAAATACCTCTATGTGGATGCCACAAAAGCAAAAAGAGATATTTAGTGAGTTCAAATCCAATTGAAATAAGTAAAGCCAGCTATAAGAGTCATCTGTGTTCAACTCTTCTCTGTGCTCTTACTTAGAAATGTAAAATTCCGGTCACGCCTGCAAACTACAAAATCTATATTTTTGAGCTTATAATTATTACTCTACAGTTACACCATCTCTTTTGCGCATGATTTAGGGATTTGTAACAATACTTTAGACCTGAGCTTGCAGAGAGACCCTAATTGAACCCACTGCTCAAAAGGAACCTCCCTCTCGTAACATAGCTCACCATAATAATAAAGTGGTAGAAATTTTGTAGTTGAGAATACATATTTAAAATTAATTTGTGTGTGTTAAATACTTATTAAAAAAAAAACGCAAATATAATAAAAAGTTTAAATATAGCACTCTAACAACAAATTTGTGATAGCGCTGCGCGAATCACCTCTGCGTTAGCGCCAAAATGGTGCGCCTTCTCGCTAATGTATCGCTTCCAAGCTTTGGTTCCTGGGTATCCGGCAAAAAGTTGAAGCATATGCCTGCTGACAGTATTTAGTTTAGCACCTTTTTTGATCCAGGAATCAATATAGGGAAGCATAGCTTCAACTACTTGGCGACGGGTTGGGGGATTAACATCCTCGCCGTAGAAATCGCGATCGACTGTAGCAAAAAGATAAGGATTGTCATAAGCAGCACGTCCGATCATCACAGCATCGACAAATTGAAGCTGTTGTTTAACCTGGGCTAAAGTGGTAATCCCACCGTTAATCTCAATAAACAGATAAGGAAATTCCTGCTTCAGGCGATGTACGTCGCGGTAACGCAGGGGAGGACTATTGCGGTTTTCCTTTGGACTCAGACCTTGCAACCAAGCCTTGCGTGCATGTACCGTAAAGCGCCGACAACCTGCTTGTGAAACAATGCGAACAAAATTAGCCATGTCCTCGTAGTGATCACGATCGTCAATACCAATGCGATGCTTGACCGTTACGGGAAGATTAACCGCCTGTTGTATTGCCTCAACTGCCCTAGCCACTTTTTCTGGCTGTGCCATCAAACAAGCACCAAAATTGCCATTTTGCACTCTCGAGCTGGGACAACCGACATTGAGGTTAATTTCATTATAGCCCCAATCGTCTGCAATCTTAGCACACTCAGCTAAAGCTTGAGGATCGTCTCCCCCCAATTGTATAGCCAGCGGTTTTTCTTGGGGAGAAAAATCTAGCAATTTAGCGCGATCGCCATGGATAATAGCTGCTGTAGTAATCATCTCCGTGTAGAGAAGGGGACGGCGAGTTATCTGACGCATAAAGTAGCGAAAATGACGGTCAGTACGATCCATCATCGGCGCTACACTAATAAGGTTTCCGCCGCCAAAAGTTTCTTTTGTAGCAAGATTGAGCTCAGAAAAACTACTAACAGACATAAAACTTAGTTGAATACTCTAGGTACTAAGAAGTTAGCCAATTATTATTCTGACTTGGAGACTCCTCCAACTCCAAAGAATTTTGGCTCTTTTTCGATACCGATATCTGAGGAACTAGGAAAAGTCTCTGATTTCAGTTAGAGGTGAGCTTACATTGAAACTAAAACTGTTACTTAGAGGAAATATGAGGGAATGCTAGATATGTCATCCCTAATATAGCTTCTAGCCACTAGGGCATGGAAAGTAAAGTCAAAAATTTATCGGTTGGGAGAAGGTTTTAGATACTAGGCGGCGCGGTTAACGATTGATTTTTTCTCTAACACCTAACACCTAACACCTAACACCTAACACCTAACACCTCTGTTAACCTCTAAGATAATAGAAGCAATTCCACCCATGTCTGCGATCGAACAAATCAAACCCGCTAAAAGTTCCGATGTAGTCGTTTATATGCCTTATTATGCTAAAAATAAACACAAAATGCTGCCCTATGCCTTGGGTCTTTATCAACAAGGGTCTTTAGAAGGAAAGCGTGAAATTGAAGGCGGTGAAGGCATTCCCTTTGTTGCAACTTGGTTTGTATCTAGGTTGCCTATGGAATTAACTCGCTGTCGCTTACAATTTGACGGGAAGGCAGACTTGAACTACGAAGTTACTGTCTCCAATTCTGAGTTTATAGAATACTTAATGGATGTATTTATTAATTTTAAGCGCTCTCGCTCAACTGATTTCCCAAGAAAATTTTATCGCAAGCTGTTGCGCTTTGATTAAGCGATAAGATTAAGCTTGAAGCAGACAAGCAAGGAGTAAAGCGGTGGCAAAATCTGCCAAATATTTGCTTATCGGATCAATGGAAGCTTACAGCGGTAAGTCAGCAACTATCTTGGGAATCATTCCTTATTTGCAAGCAAAGGGACTTAATGTAGCTTATGGCAAACCCCTAGGAACACCTAGGAATAATAACTCCACTGGGAAAATAGTGGATGAAGACGTGCAGTTTATTGCTGAGTCTCTCAATCTATCCGAAGATTGCTTGAAATTACCGCTGTTATATCTCGACAGCCAAACCATTAGCCAGCGTCTCCAAGGCAAAGATGCCACAGATTATTCTCAATCTTTGCGGCAATATACTCAGTCGATCGCTGACTTAGCAATTCTAGAAGCACCAGCAAATCTCTGGGAAGGCAGCCTGTTTAATTTATCTGTGAGACAAATTGCGGAGCTTAGTGATGCTTCTATTGTATTAGTTGTCCGCTATCAGTCTCTACTATTGGCAGACAACCTTTTATTTGCCAAACAATATTTGGGTGATCGACTGCTAGGGGTAGTAATTAACGATATCCCTTACGAGCAACTAGAATTAATTAAAACCTCGATCGAGCCTTTCCTGGAGAGTCAAGGAATTGCTGTTTTAGGCTTGTTGCCTAGAAATGAGTTACTGCGCAGTGTTAGCGTGCGGGAAATCGCCGAACAACTACAAGCAAAAGTCCTCTGTCGCCAAGATCGCTTGGACTTGATGGTGGAAAGTCTCAGCATTGGGGCAATGAATGTTAATTCAGCATTAGAGTATTTCCGCCAAAGAAGAAATATGGCTGTAGTAACCGGAGGCGATCGCACCGAACTACAAATGGCTGCTTTAGAAACTTCTACTCAATGTCTAATTCTTACAGGTCATGTATCGCCTCAACCTCTGATTCTCAACCGTGCGGAATATTTGGAAATTCCCATATTATCAGTAGATTCTGATACCCTGACTACAGTAGAAATTGTCGATCGTACTTTCGGTCAAGTGCGCATTCAAGAACCAATAAAAGTAAAGTGCATTCAGCAGTTAATGAAAGAATACTTTGATTTTGACAGATTAATCGATAAATTAGGGTTAAAACCAGCAGTTACCGCTTAATATTGAAAAACGCTATCAGTCAATTTGTACAGTGCGCAGCAGAAGTTATAGCAATACTTGCACAAATTACCACTGTATAGTATTTTTGTACTAAATAGTCCCCGTCGTTAACAGCGGGGACTAATATAACTATTTCGGTGAAAAGGCGATCTCGCAGACGCACTTCGGGATCACTCAAAACTAAGTCTTGTTTTTAGAGGCAGCTTCAAGTATCTGAGCAATAAACTGCTGGTGATCCACCACTGGTTTAGAAATGTAACCATCAGCACCACTTTGCTGAAGAAAATTTTCCCGATCGCCTTCCATGGCATGAGCTGTTACTAAGATAATAGGCAGGGAAGAAGTTTTGGAATCGGCTTTTAACATCTGAGTAATTTTAATCCCGTCTACAGGTTGACCCTGATAGACACTTCTCGACAGAGAAACGTCCATCAAAATAACGTCAGCTTCTCCTGAACGAGCAATTTTAATAACTTCTTCGACATCTTCAGTACCTTTTACCTGCAAGCCACCGAGTTTAGTGAGAATCTTAGAAAAAACGCGAAGATTGATAGGATCGTCTTCTACAATCAGAACTGTTGTCATAGATTTATATAAAGATAGTCTTTTTTCGCAGACGTTTCGATTGAAAAAATGCCATGGTAGAGGAAGAAAAACAAAATTTATCAGTGCCAACAAATAAAATTACTCATTAATAAATAAATCATTTTTAGGGAAAAAAATAATTAGGAAATAGAAACTCATGGTACAACGTAATTATCAATTAGGGACTGGTCAAATAATCCCCACTGCTTTACACGTGGAGATGGAACGGTCTTATCTAGAATATGCCATGAGTGTAATCGTTGGGCGAGCGTTGCCTGACGTGCGGGATGGTCTTAAACCCGTTCATCGGCGAATTTTATACGCCATGTACGAACTAGGATTGACTCCAGATCGACCTTATCGTAAGTGCGCCCGCGTAGTTGGTGACGTTCTGGGAAAATATCACCCCCACGGCGATCGGGCAGTTTATGATGCCCTAGTACGTATGGTACAGGATTTTTCTTGTCGCTATCCCCTTTTAGCTGGTCACGGCAATTTTGGCTCAGTGGATAACGATCCAGCTGCTGCTATGCGTTACACCGAAACTAAACTGGCGGCGATCGCTCACCAAGCAATTTTAAGTGAAATTGGTCAAGCAACGGTTAACTTTACTAGCAACTTTGATAATTCTCAACAGGAGCCAGTAGTTTTACCCGCCCAACTACCTATATTACTACTCAATGGCTGCGCTGGAATCGCAGTGGGAATGGCAACTAATGTGCCTCCCCATCATTTAGGAGAAATAGTAGATGGGTTAATTGCTCTCATTGACAAGCCCCAACTGACAGATGAAAAATTATGGAAGTTAATTCCAGGTCCCGATTTTCCCACAGGCGGTGAAATAGTCGATACCAGTGGAATTAAAGATGTTTACAGTAAGGGACGGGGAATTGTTCGCCTGCGGGGAGTAGCTAAAATCGAGAAAATAGTGACGGGCAAGCGGCGGCGACAAGAGAGAAAAGCGATCGTAATCACAGAATTGCCCTATCAGGTAAATAAAGCAGGTTGGATCGAAAACCTAGCAGATTTGGTCAACCAAGGACGGATACAAGGAATTGCTGACTTGCGAGACGAGAGCGATCGTCAGGGAATGCGCATAGTAATAGAACTAAGACGAGATGCCCAACCCCGAACAGTTCTAGAAAGACTCTATCACCAAACTGCTCTAGAAAGTAAATTTGGAGCAATTATGTTGGCATTGGTAGATAACAAACCAATTCAGCTATCTCTACGTCAGATATTAGAAGAATTCTTAGACTTTCGCGAACAAACTCTCAGAAGACAATATACCCATGAGTTAGAACAAGCTCAAAAACGCCTCCATCTACTAGAAGGTTTATCGATCGCCCTGGAAAACTTGGATAGAACCATTGACATTCTCAGAAATGCTGCCGATGGTAGTACGGCTAAAATTATTTTCCAGGAACAATTAGGCATTAGCGAAGCTCAAGCCGACTCCATTTTAGCTATGCCTATGCGCCGCCTTACAAGTTTAGAACGACAAAAATTGCAAGGCGAATGCGAAGATTTACAGCAAAAAATTACTCAGCTAGAAAAGTTATTGGGCGATCGTCGCGAATTAATGAAAGCCCTCAAAAAAGAATTGCGTTCCCTGAAAAAGCAATTCGGCGATCCTCGTCGTACCCGTATTGTAGAACGAGCCGAAGTAACAACTCACCAATCAGAAATCAAAAAGCAAAAGACAGCAGCAAAGAAACCAACAATAACCCCTAAAAATCAACCATCAAGCCAAAATAACAAACAACAAACCCTACCTCTTTCCCTGTTTCCAACTCCCCCAGAAGATGCGCTGGTAGAAATTACTCGCCAGGGATGGGTTTATTGGAAATCTCCTCCAGCTAAGGGAAAATCCTCCTCGATTAAAAAAGGCGAAGACGTTGTCATTTACACGCAAGCGATCGACAAACAAGAGCAATTAATAGCAATTATTGATAGTGGTAAAGCTTATCCAGTATCGGTGCAAGATATTCCCCCTGCTGACAAGCAACCAAAAACTACTCTGATGAGTCTACTATCCAAGAGTGCTCAAAGGGACGCAACAAGTACTGTAGCCCACTTTTTCCTCTCAGAAGAGTCAAGCAAGAACTTAGACGCGATCTTACTTACCCAGAAGGGACGGATTAAGCGTTTGCCAACACATGAGTTAAGCGCCATTTCCAATCGCGGACTAGCTTTGATTAAACTTCAGGAACAAGACCACCTCAGCTACGTCTGCTTAACTAAAGAAGGTCAAGAAGTGGCGATCGCTACTTCAGGAGGTCGGGTATTGCGTTTGGCACTCAATGAACGGAACTTGCCAATTATGGGCCGTAGCGCTAAAGGAAATCAAGTTTTGCGCCTGCGCTATGGAGAACAATTAGCAGGTTGTGTCGTTCTTGGTAGCGACGATAATCTCTTGTTGATTTCCCAGCTAGGTTATGGCAAGCGCTTGCCGGTAAGTAGCCTGCGCATGGCTAATTGCGGCGATATTGGTACTCAGGCACTTCAATTTACTAGCAAAACCGATAATTTAGCAGCAATGGTCCTAGCTAAACCAGAGGCCAAAGCTACACTGTTAACTACTCAAGAGCGAGCAATTAGCTTAGCAGTAGATTCTATACCTTTTTGGGGTAAAGATGGAGCAGGCGATCGCCTCGTTTCCCTCAAATCAGGAGAAAAAATAGTTAGAATCGTAGACTTATACTAAGTCGCTCCACAATTCAGTAGTCTTGCTTACAGTTAATGTAAGTACACTAAGGTTATATTACATGTTTAAGGCTATCTATAGATTTATTGTGACTCTTGTCACTCCTTGGTCTCAGTTAAATCACTGAGAAGCTGTGCTTAAGATTAGTGCGATCGCCGATCCAGATCGACGAAGCTCAGCTATATTGCCCGTACATTAAGTTGTACGAGTAATTTAAAAATACGCATATGCCCAAGCACCTTCGCCTAGTAACTCGCAACAATTTTGCTGATCACAAGAAACAAGACGAGAATCAAATCAAATCAAAATTTCTATCCGCAATGACTATTATTTTGGCAGTATTTCTACTTGGTATTAACAGTATTATTTGGCACCAACAGACAAGCGAATTAGAGCCTAGTGGCAACAATAAAATTGCTGTCAAAACTAATTAACAATTAATGGTAGCAATTAAGACAAACTCAAAACAGATAGTCTTAGTTACTGGCGCAGCACGTTCGGGAAAAAGTGAGTGGGCAGAAACTTTGGCAAGACAGGCTGGTAAACCTGTAGTTTATGTTGCTACTGCTCAATTAGATCCCGAAGATCAAGAATGGTTCTCGAGAATAGAAAAACACCGCCGCAGAAGACCGCCTAGTTGGCAGACATTGACAACGCCAACAGAATTGTCAAAAACTATTAATAATTCTAGTTCCTCAAACTGCTTGCTGATAGATTCTCTAGGAACTTGGGTAGCGAATTTACTCCCGTTGGACGAGCAAAGCTGGGAAAAGAGGGCAGTTGAATTATTAGAGAGCTTGCAGACAGCGACGGTGGATGTAATTTTGGTAGCTGAGGAAACAGGTTGGGGAGTTGTACCTGCTTATGCTTCTGGCAGAAAATTCCGGGATCGCCTGGGAATGCTAGTTCGTCAACTAGGTGCGATCGCTGATATAGTATACTTAGTTACTGGAGGTCACGTCCTCAATCTTAGCGTTTTAGGACAACCTTTACCCCCTTTGGAGCACCATCAGTTGTCAACTTCTTCTGATTGATTTAATAACTCTAAACATAATCCCAAAGCTAGCATAGATATATTAAAGATAAGGCAGCCTATTTCCCATGACTATGGCATCTGAAGAGCAAGTAAGACAATATCTTGCCCACTGGTTTCAGTTAGGCAAAAAAGTTTTACTGCGGAATGGTCAAGAAGCTTTGCTGCCTCAACCTGTAGTTGAAGGCGATCGTTACTCTTGGGCATTTGAGGATTGTTGGCAGCGAATTACCTCACCCGATAGTGGCGATTGTTATCTCGAAGGTACTAATCAAGACATTAAAGAATTGTTAACCTCCGCGTGGGAGATAACCCCCTGTGCCCGTTGCTGTATGCCTGTACCAATGGTGAGCACCGGAATACAGCCTATCCCTTGTACCTGTAACGATCTTCCTGACTGGCCCAATCTGGAACTACCAAAACCGCGTTCTCCTGTGGATAGTTTGGCTCACATCAAGAAAATTTGCCAGCGTCTCAAAAATAAATAGATTTTCAGACATCGTAACTTATTAAGTCCCCACTATTAAAGGTGGGGACTGTTAATATGAATTACCTCCCCTAAGCTCCAGTAAATTAAGTTCTTTTCCTTAGACGATGATGAGATGGCAATAGTATCCAAGGTAATCTAGATGCATAATATGCATCTAATCCATGCTTTTTCCACAAATTGTCCTTGACGAAGATAATTCAGCCAACTACTATGAAATTAAGGTTGCTTATTGCTATTAATTATTAAAAAAACAGCGTTACTCAGACTAGCGTGGTTTAAATAAGCAATCGGAGGGTAGTAACAAATTAACGTTACAAATTAGCTTAATTTTTCTTAATTTTGGTCTTCCTATCCTGTCTTTAGTACCAACTACTAAGTAGGGTAGGAATTCCTAATTTTTATAAACAATGTCGCGCGAAAACTCATGTGCCTTGTGCTTTAATTCACGGTTCGCTCATTTGAAAAGTTTCTAGCACAATAAATTAGACAAAGCTGATTCACCATAAGGATTAGAGCCATTTTAATCGGACCAGTCAGAAGGTGAGCGAAAAAAGGCGTGGGAGGGTGGTAAATGGGAAAGAAAAAAGAAAGGCGAAGAGAGTTCATCTAGTTTGCGAGGCTTGAAACTTATACGATAAAATTCTCCAATTTCTAAACCACTAAATTCTGTTGATGATAAATTAGTGACTAGCCGAAATTCAGTTTTAGTTTCTAGGTCACAAAAATTGACAACTCTAGCTTCAACTTAATTCCCTTGTGAGCCACATTAAGATCTTTTGTTATTGAATAAATCAAGTCAATTTTAGCATTTTATGTCTGTTATTTATCAGTTATTTACTAACAATCAACACTTCTGCTGCTAGACATCAATTCTCTAAATCTGTTGCTAGATGAGCTGTTCTCTCTTCCCTTTCCTAACCGAAGTGTAGCAGTCTTAAACGAAATTGGTATTACCCTGACCCCCTGTTATTTTTAGATTAATTTTGTGAACAAATATTACAAAATCAGCCTCTTTTCGGAAAAGTGTCAAAAGTATAAAGAGTAAATATATAGAAGCTCAAACAATAGTTTTATTGATAAAATTGAGGAGATTTTATACTTATGATGAGTCGGAGACAGCAAGCGCAACAAATTAGAAACAATGCTGCAGAAATTGCCGCAAATCGACCTCATCCAATACATAAAAGTAATGGTGAAGAATATAAGTATCGCCGTCCAAAACGAGACGGTAAAGGCAACGAACCTAGCTACATTGCTAATTTTACTAAAGGTTTACCCCACCACCCAGACACTGGTTTACTATTAAACAGCGCCGACTACGACCAATTTGTTTTAGGCATACAATCAGGAGACCCAAAAGATTTTGCCAAAACTCCACTAGGGCCAGCCGATCTACCCAAAGAAATAGGCTGTTTGAGTCAAGAAAAAATAACTTGCGATACTGAAAATCGTCAAGAATTCTGGGAATCTGGAATTGCTCAAGAAGCCGAACCAGAAGAATGCGATACTGAAAATCGTCAAGGATCCTGGAAATCTAAAATTGCCCAAAAAGCCAACCGAGAAAAAGATGAGAAAGATGATAAAGCTGCTAAAGGTGCGAAACTAAGAGCTTGGGAAAGTGCTGGTGCTGGATTGACATTCGATCTGCAAGGGCCAGACGCACAAGCAGTCACTATGCCACCTGCACCAACTCTAGATAGTGTAGAACTTGCGGCAGAAATAGCAGAAATATATCTTCAAGCCTTAGTCAGAGACATTCATTTTTCTCAACTGCAAGATCCTTCAATCGTGCAAGAAGTTGGAGTTCGGGACAATGATGATAATGATGACGAGGACAACTGTAAAGAGCCAGTTACCAAAGTTGAAGATGCAATTACTATTCTAAATAACATCAAAATTATCTGCCGTAACTGGTTTGCATCGGAATGTTGCGAACTTAGCGATGAAGAAAGAGCAAGACATCGATCGCCAGTTAACCGTCAAAATATCTTTCGGGGTATTACACCAGGAGAGGAAAAAGGCCCCTATCTGTCTCAATTTTTACTAATTGGCAATGAAGGAATAAATAGCAACAACAGCGATCGAAAGCAAAAAAACGGTTTAATTAGCTATGGTTCGATTCGTATCGCTCAAAAAGTCCGCTTTGCTACTCCTTTTCGTGACTATATGACCAATTTTAAGACTTGGTTGGACGTTCAAAATGGTGCTGACGTTCGAGGACTTGAATGTTATGTTAACGATAAATATCGCTTTATTACCACTCCCAGAGATTTAGCTACTTACGTACATTACGACGCGCTTTACGAAGCTTATCTCAATGCTTGTTTGATTATGTTGGGAATGGGAGTTCCTTTCGATCCTGGCATTCCTTTCCAAAAACCAGATGTAGAAGACAAACAGCAAGGTTTTGCCCAATTTGGCGGTCCGCAGATTTTAAGTTTAGTCTGCGAAGTAGCTACTAGGGCATTAAAAGCGGTTCGCTATCAAAAGTCTGT
>JBFRWL010000476.1:0-15616 GCA_051439565.1 Prochloraceae cyanobacterium | reverse complement strand
CTCTTACTCTGGTTAGGCAGTTATCTAGTAATTAATCGCACCTTAACCATCGGTCAGTTGCTAGCGTTTAATGGGATGAGTGCCAACTTCCTGGGGTTTCTCAGTTCGGTAATAGAATTAATCGACGAGTTTATCACTGCGCAAATTGTCATCCAGCGGCTGACGGAAGTCATCGACGCTACCCCAGAAGATGACAAAGATAGCAAAAAACCTTGGGGAGAAATTCCCAGCAATACAGATATTACTTGCACTCAACTCAACTTTCATCACGCGGGTAGAGTTGACCTCCTGAAAGATTTCTCCCTGACCATTCCTGGCGGTAAAGTTACTGCTTTGATCGGTAAATCTGGCTGTGGCAAAAGTACCCTAGCCAAACTAATGGCTGGCTTATATCCTCTCGAGTCTGGCAATATCCGCTATGGTCTCTATAACCAGCAAGATCTCTCCCTCGAATGCTTGCGGCAGCAGGTAGTGCTAGTCTCTCAAGAACCTCACTTTTGGAGTCGCTCCATTAGCGACAACTTCCGCATTAGCTATCCTCAAATCTCCTTTGAGCAGGTTGTTAGAGCTTGCCAGATAGCTGGGGCCGACGAATTTATCAGCGAACTGCCCGACAAATATCAAACAGTCTTGGGAGAATTTGGCGCGAATATCTCCGGCGGTCAAAAGCAAAGATTAGCCATAGCTAGAGGTATAGTCACTGAGCCCCCAGTACTGATTTTAGATGAATCTACTGGTTCTCTTGACCCAGTCAGTGAAGCTCAAGTGCTAGATACGCTGCTACTGTACAGACAGGGAAAAACTACGATTATCATCAGCCACCGTCCCAGCGTCATTCAGCGAGCTGATTGGATTGTCATGCTCGAAAAAGGGCAATTGAAAATCTCTGGGACCCCAGAAGAGCTGCGCCAAATTCCTGGAGAGCATTTACAATTCCTGGGGAGCGTTGTCACTTCGACCAATGGTTGGACAGGTCATACCTCCAGCTTTAATAATAACGGCAGTTCTCTTAGCACTGACTTGCTTATCGATTAACCCAAACCCTATTTTCTTTATCATAAGAGTAGTCAGAACAATGGATAGCCAAGAGAACCCTTCAAGCCCAAATCTTGTTCCTTCCCAGCTAAAGGAAGTTAAAAGCTTAACTCAGCAAGAGTCTAATCTAGACTTTCTCCACCGCGCGACTCCAGATGAATTCTTGCCCTCTATTGGTAAGTGGACAACTCTAGGCGGATTAGTCTTGCTCGCTGCTTTTGGGGCAGCTCTTGTACTAGCTAGCATTCTCAAATACAAAGTTACCGTAAGAGCCCCGGCGATCGTTCGCCCAACTGGGGAACTGCGCATTGTGCAAGCAGCCACAGAAGGAACGATCGAAAGCATCAAAATAAAATCAAATCAGCCAGTTGAAGAAGGGGATGTCATTGCCTATATCGACGATTCCCGCCAGCAAACTAAAAAGAGTCAACTTAGGGGCAATATCGAGCAAGCTAGAGACCAATTGAGTCAAATTAAGGCTCAGATTTGGGCGATAAATAGTCAAATTAAGGCCGAAACCGAACAACTGAACCGTACTTTAGCCTCTGCTGAAGCCGAACTCCGCTTCAACCAGCGCAACTATGAAGATAAGCTGATTACGACCATTGCTGAAGTGCGAGAAGCAGAAGCAGCCCTAGAATTGGCAAAAGAAGAACTTGCTAGATACAAACAGCTAGCTAATACTGGCGCGATCGCCCAGTTAAAAATCAAAGAGAAAGAAGCTTCCCTTAAAACTGCGAGCGCCAGAGTGAAAAAACTCAAAGCATATCTCAATCCTAGTAATGCCCAGGTAGAAATGGCAAGAGAAAAAATTGCCCAAGAACGAGCTAGAGGTCAAGCTACCCTCGCTAGATTAAGCCAAGAACGAGAGCAACTAATTCAGCGACGAGTAGAAATCGAAAATAAACTCAACAGCGACTCCCAAGAACTGCAACAGATTGAAATCGACCTGCAAAACACAATTATTCGGGCTCCTATATCGGGTCAGATCCAGGAACTCAAATTGCGCAACGTTTCCCAAGTAGTACGTCCCGGAGATCCGATCGCCGAAATTTCCCCGAGCAATGTCCCCTTGGAAATTAAAGCTTTAGTAGCATCTGGCGATATCGCCAAGGTAGAAACGGGGCAAAAGGTACAAATGCGGGTATCTGCCTGTCCCTATCCCGACTACGGTACTCTCAATGGCACTGTTAGCTTTATTTCTCCTGATGCCATGATGCCTCAAAGAAATTCTACATCTAGCCTGAGCTCTTCTTCATCAGGAGGTGCAACCCCAAGTCAAAAATCGGGAGGCGGTATCTATAATGTTATTGTTCGACCAGAACGCCTTACTCTCAGTGCGAGAAAACGAGAGTGTAAAATTCAATCCGGCATGGAGGGCAGAGTAGATATTATTTCCAAAGAAGAGACTGTTCTTACATTCATGCTTAGAAAAACAAGATTACTAACTGATTTTTGAAATTCCCATTTTGATAAGCCGAACGTCAGGAAAACCCCATTAGTGACAAGTTAAATCGAAGTGTAGCAATCTTAAACGAAATTGGTATGATAAAAATCTTTTACGTGCCCAAATGAAAATAAGTGAGCCTAACCCCTCACAACCCTTATGAGTCCGGCTCTCTGGCGGAGCGATTAAATCACTTAAGCAAATCTTATCTTTCTGCTGGCGTTTCTGCCTACGAAGCCATCGGTATTTGAGCCGCTATTCATAAGTCTTGCTTATCCTCCCTCGGGTAAACAGCTTTTCAGTCTGCCGTACTCAAACTTTGTCCTCGCCATTATCGGACATAATTGTCCGATAATTGAAAATATGAAAGGGAGCGAGTTTATTAGAAAAGTTAAGAAGCTGGCAAAAGAGCGCGGTGTTGAATCTCGTGTGAACAAAAAGCGGGGAAAGGCTCTCACGTAACTCTTTATTTCGGTCAACGATTCACTATAGTTAGAAATCCCAAGGATGAATTAAAAACTGGAACTCTTAAAGCCATGCTTCCTCAATTGGGAATTAGGGAAGATGAATTATAGTCAAGCAATCATTATGAAACGATTTTCATTTCCAGCCAGATTTAATCCCGATGATGATGGGGGTTTTGTTGTTACCTTCGGAGATTTACCCGAAGCGATTACTCAAGGAGATACCGAACAACAAGCATCGATAGAGGCAGCGGATTGTCTGGAAGAAGCGATCGCTGCTCGAATTGACGAGCAATTAAATATTCCCATTCCATCATGTGCCCAAATCAACGAACATATTGTCATTTGTCAGTTGGAAGGGCAATTAAGTCTCTTCCCGATAGGTTTGTACTAGGGCTAAAGCCGCGTCACTTTAGTGCGCGGTGTGTTACACTACCGATCCAAACTGCACTTAAAGCCACTCTCTATTTAGCGATGAAAGAAGCTGCAATCACTAAGGTACAATTAGCTCGCGCTCTGGAAGTTAATGAAAAAGAGGTCAGACGTATTCTCGATCCGCGTCACGGAACTAAATTGTCCACCATAGAACGTGCCTTAGCAGCATTAGGCAAGAAGATTGAGTTACAAATCTAGTTAAATTCCCTGTCTGCTCTAGGCCGATTAACTTATAGGGAATCCGGCAAGCAGAGTCTTATCTCTGAGCAAGACACTTTTGGACAGAAGATTCTCAGCCGCCAATTTTTCTAATTGGTCGTACTCCTCTTCAGATAATCTTATTTGCAATTTACGAGGTTTGCGTTTTTTCAAAGTGTCGCCTCCGAATTTGGAATAGGAATTAATCTTTCTGGCTGGACGCATCCCACAGGGTTATAAAGAACTGCTTAAACAGCATTACCAATCTATGTCAGCCTTGTTTTGTCGACTCCGAAAAATTCCGCTTTTACGGAGGAAATATTAAAGCATCATTCAGTTAGAAAATAACCCCTCTCCCCATCCTTTACAAACCCTAAGAGCGATCGCTTGTTAACGTACTTCTTTTAAAACCTCTACTTTTCTAGTAAACAAATCAGTAAACAAGCTCAATACTGTTCGTTTCTCACGAATTTTAATATTGGCACTTATGGACATCCCTGGCTGCAAATTGATTTGACGATCGTTGACATCCAAATGTTGTTTCGCCAATTCTACTCTCACTGGAAAGCGATAGAATTGATGAACTTCATCTGGCGGCAAGGCATCGGAACCAATATAATCTACTTTGCCTTTGATATCGCCAAACTCGCTAAAGGGAAAAGAATCAATCCGCACGTCTACTTTCATGCCTTCTCGGACAAAACCAATATCCTTATTGGGAACAAACAACTCTGCAACTAAATCGTCCCCTGGTACTATTTTTAAGAGAGTTTCAGCTTGAGCGGGAGCAGGAACAAAACCAGTGCCAGCTTTTAAGTCAAAGACCACTCCAGCTACTGGCGCTCTTACTTCCTGATACTTCAAAGTCAACTGAGTCTGGCTAATTTGACTGTCTATCTCAGCAATCTGTTTTTCATTTTCCACCAAAATCTTAGTTAACTGACTGTCAATTTCGGCAATGCGTTTTTGATTCTCGCCAATTTTATCGAATATATCTTTGTTAGTTAGAGCAATGGTATTAGCTAACTCTTCCTTGGACTGAGCGATATCGAATAAAAGGCGCTGTTCTTCTTTAATTAATTGCTCTACCTCCGCTTTTTGAGTTTGCACTTGTTGTTTTTGCCTGACATATTGGAGCCGAGCAATTCCTCCCTCTGCGACCAAAGGTTCCAGCTGAGTGAGAATTTCCTGTTCTGTCTCCATGCGAGACTGAGCATCTGCAAGCTGTACTTTTGTTCGAGCTAATTGTTCTTCAAGTTGTTTAATTTCTAATCTGGCAGCACTGATGCGAGATGTTAATTCTGCTCGGGCCGCTTTCCACCTCATCATTTGCTGGGTATCTAGATTGGCAGAGTTTTTAGTTAGTTCAGCTTGAAACAGTTGATTCTCTGCAACTAAGGCAATGCGATTTCTCGCCAAGTTCACTACTCTTGGGTTCAGTTTGAAGCGATTAAGTTGATCTTGGAGAGAGAGAGAGGAGGAATTATCCATCAGGGTGCGATAAAATTTAGTTTCGAGAAGAAGAGACTGGCGTACCTGAGAGAGTGATTGCAGTTGAGCTTTGGCAGCGGTAGAGTCTAAGGTTAATAGGAGTTGATCTTTTTTAACTCGGTCTCCATCTTCCACATAGACTTTCTGAACTACGCCATTAACAGGTACTTGTATTTCCTTAACTTTACCTGTAGGTTGCAACTGACCTGTGGCAGAAACCACTTGTTCGATTGTAGCTAGTGCCGCCCAAGTTACTCCCACAACAGTTACGCTGATAATTGTGGCAGCAATTGCTTTTGTCCACAATGGGGATTGTCGCAAAATTACCGCTCGATCAAATTTGGGAGCGCTTAATTGGCGAGTAGCTGGGCGCGAGGAAGAGGAAGAGTTATTTTCTGATGCTTTTTTGGGCTCCAGTTTGACTCCGTCCTGCTCTGATTGATTGCCATTGGCAGAATTATCGTTCATGAGATTTATCGTGCTAATTTACAATTGAGGTCTTATTCCTTCTTGTTGTTGGTAAAGGGAGTAGTAGCGACCCTTTAGCTCCATTAGTTCTTGGTGATTTCCTTGTTCAACCACGCAGCCGTTGTGCATCATGACAATGACATTAGCTTCTTTAATGGTACCCAGACGGTGGGTAATAAAGAACACCGTCGTATGGCGAAAAGCATCGGCTAAATTAAGACATACTTCTTGTTCGGTAGCGTAGTCTAGGGCGCTGGTGGCTTCGTCAAGTACGATAATTCTCGGTTGTTGCAACACTGTTCGCGCGATCGCAATTCTTTGTCGCTGTCCTCCAGATAGGGATGCTCCTCTCTCTCCCACGCGGGTATTATAGCCATTGGGCAAGCCCATAATAAATTCGTGGGCAGCAGCTACCCGAGCAGCGTGAAGAATTTCCTGTGTGGTAGCTTCGGGAGTAGTCAGAGCAATATTTTCCTCAACTGTCCCGTCAAACAAAAGGGTATCCTGGGGTACTACTCCTATCTGGCGGCGCAGGGAGTAAAGTTCCACTTTACTAATATCGTAGCCGTCGATAACAATCCGTCCCGATTCGGGTTCGTAGAGTCGAGAAAGCAGTTTAGTTAAAGTACTCTTACCAGCCCCACTTTGTCCGACGATACCGACAAAAGTTCCGGCGGGAAATTCCACACTGACATTATTGAGTTGCAGAGGACCGCCACTTTTAAAACGAAAAGAAATATTTTCGTATTTAACTGCTCCTTCAATCGGGCGCATGGGAATATTGTTGCGATCTTGTTCTGCCTCTTGGGGCGTATCGACAATATCGCTAAGCCGTTCTAGGGATAGGGCTGTTTCTTGGAAATTTTGCCATAGTTGTCCGAGGCGCAGTATGGGTGAGGTTACGTAGCTAGAAATGATGCGGAAAGCAATTAATTGACCCAGGGTTATTTGTTGGTCTAGCACTAAATAAGTCCCGACCCAAAGCACCAGCAAGCCGGAAAGTTTGTTGAGGAAGTTACTAGCCGAACTAGACAGGGTAGAAGTAATAACGGTTTGAAATCCTGCCGAAACGTAGCGAGAGTAGCGTTCTTGCCATTGCCAGCGCGATCGCAATTCAATATTCTGGGCTTTAACTGTCTGAATGCCCGACATTACTTCCACTAGATGAGATTGGGTTTGAGCGTTGCGCTCTGCTTTGGTGCGTAATTGTCGACGGACGATCGGAGCAAAAATCAAGGTAAGAATAAATAGCAACGGTACAACCGCTAGAGCCACTAAAGTCAGTAGCGGGCTGTAGACGATCATGATCACGATATAGACTAAGGAGAATACCGCATCTAAAACTGCTGTTAGTGCGGTACCCGTGAGAAACTGGCGGATGTTTTCTAATTCGTTAATTCGGGTAGCTATTTCACCCACAGGACGGCGCTCGAAGTAGCGCAGGGGCAGTCGCAACAGGTGATCGATAATCTTGGAACCTAATCCGAGGTCGATTCGGTTGGTAGCATCGACAAACAGATAGGTTCTCAGACTACTTAAGATAGCTTCAAAAATAGCCAGTATTACTAGTAGAATTCCTAGTACTTGCAGCGTATCGGGACTGTTGTGGACAATCACCACGTCGATGATCACCTGAACCATTAACGGGTTAGCAAGGGCAAAAAGCTGCACGAAAAAGGAGGAGATTAACACCAGCAACAACACGCCGCGATAGCGGGATAGAGCTGGTAAAAACCAGCGCCAGCTAAAGCGTTCCTGGGGAGTTTCTTTAGTAGCTTGCAGGAGCAAAACTTGTCCTACTCTCGATGGCTGTCCTTCTATTTCTTGTCCCCAAGTTTCGAGAAAATCAGCAGGTTTGAGCTGCAGAATTTTCCTTTCGGGGATGGCAATAACTAGGTTTTTCTCGCTAATTTCGTAGAGAATAGCAAGGCTATCTTCAAACTGAACTAGAGCGGGTGCTTCTAGTCTGGTCACAGCTGTAGTAGGAATAGTAATTAACTGAGCATTTAGTCCCATCAGATCGGCAACTGCACCGGCGAAATTCAGCGACAGTTGATGGTGACGGTTGATTTGATCTTCTAAAATGCGGCTAATAACTTCCTTGCGAAAGGGAGTGCCGAAATACTTGCTGAGCATTTGAAAACAGGCAAGCCCAGCGTCTAAGGGAGTTTTTCCTTTAATGAAGGGATATTTTTGCTGAAGGCGCTGAAGAGCTGCTTTACCCTTAGCTTGGGATTGAGTCAATTGCTGCTCTGCTTCTAGCCATTCTGATTGGGCATAAGCAATGTCATCTGTGACTATCTCTGGCGAGAGCTCAGTATGTAGTTGTTCGCTGTCGTTGATCGCTACTGTTTGGCTATCTCGCTCGCTCGAGCCTTCACTAATCGCTGATAAAGTACTCCCAGGTAATCCCACGAAACGAGCAGGGACAGAGCCTTTCACCTGGAGCGAGTCTGAATCACGTAGCTTGAGAATACTACCAGGAGTTACCTGAGCAACTTCGCCGCTGCTGAGAAACCAAACTCGATTTTCATCTAACTCTCCAGATGAATGTTTGCCACGAGGAAGATAGCGGACTACGGTCTCTTGTAGAGCTGTTCGGGATATTTCTTTGAGATGGTCATTTACTTTAGCTTGCTGTGCTAAGTGTCTTCCCAGCAGGTCGTATACTTCCAGCAAATAACACCGATGGAGAAAAGCTTCTTTAAACTGGGGATATTCTTCTAGAAGTTGAACTAATTCCTGGTTATTGAGGGTCAGGGATACTACTTCGCTAGAGGCGATCGCCGTTTCGCAGCTCATTCCTCTGACTAAATTTACTCCGCCGATGAGCGCTCCTGCTTCTAATAAGTCTAGGGTAATAGGGGCATTTTTATTAGGGTCATAACCTAACAAGCGTACTTTTCCTTGATAAACTATGGCGATCGAATTGAGAATTTTGTCTCGTAAGGCAAGTGGCTGACCCATGCGATAGCGTAAAGGTTGGAATTTTTCCGCTAATTGTGCGATGGTTTCCTCTGGAAGTTTTGCCCAAGGGTCAAAACGGGAGATAAAATCTTGAATATCGCTGGGAGTATAGCTCATAATCGAAAAGTCTCGCAGCTTTCCTGTAATTAAGTAGGTGGGTCCAATTAATTAGAAAATGTTTGATAGAGGTCAGAGGTAACAACAAATAACTAACAGCTAACTCCTAATTTCTGTTTTATGTTTATTTTCGCCTACCCACTTATATATCTTAAGTTGAATTATTTGTCATTAAAAGGAGATGGGCGAATTTCTCCGCACTCTTTGAAGCTGTCACACAGCAGTACTGTTTGATGCGTGAATTGGCTGTTTAAGAAAGGTGTTAGATGTTAAGGAAAAATTGGTTATTGGTCAGTAGTTTCCTTGTTATCCTACTGACCGCTGGCTATTAACTAGCGTTTAGAGCGCTTATCTCGATCTTGACGGCGACGATCGCGCCATTCTACGGTTGTCAGGTACAAAATCCCTACACTAACCAAGATGAGCAATCCCAGGGCTACTAGAAATAGGATATTGAGAATAGGACTTGTTTCCACCTTCTAGAAACCGTTGCGACCCCAAACGACCATAGCAATAGACCAAGTGAATAGACCTAACATAGCAACCCAACCCAGTGTCAAGATATCCATATTTTTGTCTTTTAAAACAATAGGTATAAAACAACTACAAAAACTATCATACTTCTAATTGTTGATAGTGTCTTGGTGGCATTTTGAACAGTTTACACGAACAACGAATAGAATCGCTCAAAACAGGGATTTTGGCAGCTTGCGCCTTTGGAGTTGCCTATAGTATGACAGTCCTAGTTAACAGTCTCATACTCACACGAGAGTGGGAAATATTTGCTCAACTCCCCAAGATGATGGCAATAACTTTACCACTCAGGGCAATATTTGCCTTAGCTAGTGGCTTCCTATTTGGTGTTACCTACCGCTATATTATTGCCGCAGACCCTGATAATTCCCACCTCAAAGACGGTGCAGTGATTGCTTTTGCTCTAGTACGAGGACTGGCTTTTATAGAAATATCCGATCATTTAAGCGAAAGCTTCTATATATTAGTTCTATTGGGTATAGAGAGTATTTTTTGTTTTACCCTTGCCCGTCTTAGCCTCGACGCAGCACTAGAGCGCAACTGGATCAAACCTTTTTAGTGATGATTGAAGTAGAACATTTAAGTAAAATCTACGGTTCCACCACAGCTATCCAAGATATTGATTTCTCGGTGGAAACAGGAGAAATCCTGGGTTTCCTAGGACCAAATGGTGCGGGAAAAACTACTACTATGAGGATTTTAGCTGGATATATACCCGCTACCACTGGAACAGCTAAAATTGCTGGTTACGACGTTCACGAACAGTCGATGGATGTGCGGCGGTGTATTGGTTACTTACCAGAAACCCCCCCTCTGTATCCGGAGATGACAGTAGAGGCAATGTTATACTTTGTTGCCAGAATTAAAGGAGTAAGCGCAGGCGATCGCGCCTCTAAGGTCGCTGCAGCCATACAACGCTGTCAACTCCAGGGAAAGCGCAAAGTTATTATCCGCAAGCTGTCTAAAGGCTATCGTCAAAGAGTCGGGATTGCTCAGGCAATTGTTCATGAACCACCCGTAATTATTTTAGACGAACCAACAGTAGGTCTGGACCCGCGACAAATTATTGAGGTACGTAATTTGATTAAAAGTCTAGCGGGAAAGCATACAGTTATCCTCTCGACTCACATTTTGCCAGAAGTGAGCGTCACTTGCGATCGCGTGACCATTATCAATGGGGGAAAAGTAGTAGCTACCAACACCCCCGATCTTCTCATGGCAGAACTAGTAGGAAATTCAGGTTATGAAATGGAAGTCGAAGGAGATGTTACACAGGTGAAACCAGAACTTGAGGAAATCTCTGGTGTTTGCAGTGTAGAAGTTAATTCCGACAACCAAGATCGACCTAAAAATCGCTCTTTGATTCGCATTACTTCTCAACCCGATTGGGAACCAGGTCGAGATATTGCCGCTGCAATTGTCAATCGAGGACTAGGATTATATGAAATGCGACGGACTCGTCCTTCCCTAGAAGATGTATTTTTACAATTAACTACTCAGGAATCAGTTAAAGAGTACCCAGAAGAAACCTCAAGCTCAACACCAGAAGCAGAAGAATAATCCCATAGATGATTAAAACAAAACATGTGCTTTCAAATTCTGACTCCTGACTCCTGTACTGAAACAACATAAATTGTATGGAATCAATTTCATTGCCAGACATCGCTCAATTGCTCTTCAACGGCATTGCTATAGGTAGCGTCATCGCCCTAGCAGCAGTTGGACTTACTCTGACCTACGGAATTTTAAGACTATCTAACTTCGCACACGGCGATTTTATGACCTTAGGAGCCTATCTTACTTGGATATTCAATATCAATGGAGTAAATATCTGGATATCTATGATTCTGGGGGCTGTAGGTACCGTAGTCGGGATGTTAATTGCCGAACAATTGCTGTGGAAACCGATGCGAGATCGCCGTGCCACTTCTACCACCTTGATTATTATTTCTATTGGTCTAGCTTTGTTTATCCGCAATGGTATCCTCTTTTTCTGGGGTGGAGGGAACCAATCCTATGATTTACCGAGGGTTGAAGCCCTAGATATTGTCGGAGTTAAGATAGCTTTTTATCGCTTAGTAGCGATCGCTTTGGCAGTTCTAGCAGTTGTAGCTTTACACTTCTTGCTGCAAAATAGCAAGATTGGCAAGGCAATGCGAGCAGTTGCCGATAATATTGACCTAGCGAGAGTTTCTGGGATTAATGTGGAGCAAGTCGTAATCTGGACTTGGATTATTACTGGCACTTTGACAGCCTTGGGTGGAGCAATGTACGGTCTAATTACCGTGATTCGTCCCAATATGGGTTGGTTTTTGATTTTGCCGATGTTTGCTTCGGTGATTCTCGGTGGTATTGGCAATCCTTACGGTGCGATCGCTGGGGCGCTAGTAATTGGCGTAGCTCAAGAATTAAGTGTTATCCTCCTCAAATCGGAATATAAATTAGGGGTAGCCCTGTTAATTATGGTAGTTATCCTACTGGTCCGTCCTCAAGGTCTCTTTAAAGGAACGACTTAACGACAAGACTTGCAAGGTTACAGCGATCCCGCAGGGATCCACTTCGCGGTGGGGCAACGGGTTTCCCTCTCCATGCGATCTCGAAGAGATACGCTAGTCAGGGAGAGGGGCAATACTGTTCGGATCAGCTCTTTTCTATTTTCCCTCTGCTCCCTGCCCGCTGCTTAATCTCAACCGAAAACTTTTCTTAATCGAACACTATTGGAGCAAGGGTCAGAGGTCAGAGGTAAGACTTAATAGCCAACAGCCAACAGCTAAATACTAACCTCTTGTTTTCTGAGACCAAACCTTGGTTGGTAGTCCCCAAATATAGATAAAGCCTTCTGCTGCCTTGTGGTCGAATTGGTCTTCGGCTCCATAAGTGGCTAGATCGGGTTCATAGATGGAGTTTTCTGACCGTCTGCCGACAATGGTAGCATTGCCTTTGAATAGTTTAATCCGTACAGTGCCAGAGACGCGCTCTTGAGTTTTCTCGATAAAGGCATCTAAAGCTTGTTTAAGGGGACTGTACCATAGTCCTTGATAGACGAGATTGCTGAAAGTATCTTCGATGCCGCGCTTGTATTGAGTAACATCGGCAGTTAAAGTGAGGCTTTCTAAGTCTCGATGAGCTTGAATTAATACTAAAATTGCTGGTGTTTCATAGATTTCTCGCGATTTAATTCCCACTATGCGGTTTTCGAGCATGTCAATGCGCCCAACACCGTGTTTGCCTACCACTTCATTGAGTTGATTAATCAGGGCTACGGGTTCGAGAATTTTGCCATTGATGCTGATGGGCATACCCTGATCGAAACCGATTTCGATGTATTCTGGCTCGTTAGGAGTATCGACGATCGCCTTGGTCATCACAAAAACTTCTTCTGGCGGTTCGGTCATGGGATCTTCTAATGGACCTGCCTCAATACTACGACCGAGCAAATTGCGATCGATACTGTAGGGAGAGGACTTTTTCACTGGTGCTTTAATGCCAAAACGCTCCCCATAGGCAATGGTTTCTTCCCGACTCATGCCCCATTCTCTGGCTGGTGCTAGTATTTTGAGTTTAGGGTTAAGTGCGGCGATCGAGATATCAAAGCGAACCTGGTCGTTACCCTTACCAGTACAGCCGTGCGCAACTGCATCAGCGCCGTATTTTTCCGCTGCTTCGACCAACATTTTAGCAATTAGCGGACGTGCTAAGGCAGTAGAAAGAGGATAGCGATTTTCATAGAGGGAATTAGCGGCAATAGCGGGGAAAGCATAGTCTTTGACAAAACTTTCCTGGCCATCCTCAACTAATGAGATAGCAGCCCCAGATTTAAGGGCTTTTTCTTTAATTGGACCGAGTTCTTCTCCCTGGCCTAAATCTGCTGCTAGAGTTATTACCTCTTTGACTCCCCATTCTTCTTTTAGATAGGGAATACATACGGAGGTATCAACTCCACCAGAATATGCAAGTACAACTTTATTGGCGCGACCCATGAATTGTTTCCCAAAGACAACGAATAATGTGCTATTGTATCCGCTGAACTGAAGCTATATTAGCTGTTACCAACAAACTATTAATGATTAGACTTCGTAGCAGTTGTCGGAAAGAACAGGGAACAGGCAATAGGGGATAAGTTTGCTGACTCCTCACTCAGTTGAGCTTCTCTAGATACAATGGTTAACAAATTTCAGACTCGATCGCAATTAATATGCCTCCCACAGAATTAGAAACCCAACCCCAGAAAGATTCTGATACTTATCTCGACCAACTCCCTGATGAAGTGGAGATGTCCCTGTTTGAACACCTCGAAGAATTGCGACTGCGCATTTTCTATGCTTTAATTGCCGTAGTTTTAGGGGTAATTGGCTGTTTTATTTTTGTTAAGCCAATTGTTAGCCTCCTAGAACTTCCGGCTCAGGGAGTTAAATTTCTGCAACTAGCTCCAGGAGAATTCTTTTTCGTCTCGATCAAAGTTGCTGGCTATAGCGGCTTACTAGTTACTAGTCCCTTCATTCTCTACCAAATTCTTCAATTTGTTTTCCCAGGACTAACTCGCCGCGAACGCCGTCTACTCGCACCAGTGGTATTAGGTTCGAGCGTACTATTTTTCCTTGGGTTGTTTTTTGCCTACATAGCTTTGATTCCTGCTGCTTTAAATTTCTTCATTAACTACGGAGCCGACGTAGTCGAGCAGTTCTGGTCAATTGATAAGTATTTTGAATTCGTTCTGCTACTGATGTTCGGAACTGGTTTAGTATTTCAAGTTCCAATTATCATGATATCTTTGGGCAAATTGGGAATTGTTTCCTCTAATCAAATGCTGTCTAATTGGCGCTATGTAATCTTAGGAGCAGCGATCTTAGGAGCGGTAATTACCCCCTCTACCGACCCTCTGACTCAATCCCTTCTAGGTAGTGCTGTTTTAGGACTTTACTTTGGCGGTATTGGCATGATGAAGCTGCTGAACATATAAGCAATCAAAAGCCTCAAAGATCTTCTAAAATCCATTCTGATGCTCTTTGCCCCAAGTCTAGGGGAATACTAATTGCTTTCCCGACTCGCGGACGTTCGCTGGTTTTGTTAATGTATTCTTTCACCTGAGATTCTCCTCCCCAGGCGTTAAGATGAGTGGAAACTGCATTTAGATGTTCGAGGTATTCTTGCTCCGAAAGTGGAAAAGATACCTGTTCTAGGTATTTCCACATTACTTGAACAAAAATTCTTCCTTTGATTCGCCGCAGTTGGATGTCGTAAGAACGTCCCCATTTGTCAAGCAAAATTTGATGTAATTCCTTTCCTGTCATCTGCCTCGATGAGATCTTGAAAAACCTTTATTAAAAATTAATTCACTCTAATACTACATCTAAGTAGTTGCTATAAGCTCTGGTAGCAATTACTCTCGTCTGTAATAATTTAATACAGAATTTGTTAAGCTTTCTAAAGTAAAGGACTTTCTCGATAGAAGCCGCGAGGGTACCTGAATCATTACCCAAGCACTCACTGGCTAAACAGATCTCTAGCCTGAGGTTCTAACAAATTTGCACTAATTGCCCCTTTTGGGGCTGACTGTAAAAAAGACCCTGAATTATATTAATTCATGGGGTAATTAAAAAAACACGCTAGCCTGACGCTCTCTACCGCAGAGTAAGGGCCAAAAGCAGCAAACAAAAAGCCCAAAACTTGCACGCAGGGTATTCTCCTGCCAGAGTAGGAGATGCGGATGTGTTGTTTTAAACTAGTCAACCCTGAAAAGCAAATATGGGAATCGTCGCAATCTTGAAGCGGCGAGTTAGATCAAAACAGTAAACAATTAGACGTTTAGTCATGGCTCAAATTTCCGGATCTTCAGATGTCCCAGATATGGGACGTCGCCAATTTATGAATTTGCTTACCTTTGGTACGATCACGGGGGTAGCTCTAGGAGCTCTTTATCCAGTTGTCAAGTATTTTATTCCTCCTTCTAGTGGTGGCAGTGGCGGCGGTGTCACAGCTAAAGACGCTCTGGGGAATGACGTGATCGTCAGCGAATTTTTAGACACTCACAATGCGGGCGATCGCACTCTTGCCCAAGGATTAAAAGGCGACCCTACCTACATTGTCGTTACAGAAGACAAAGCTATAGGTAGCTATGGACTTAACGCTATCTGTACTCATTTAGGCTGTGTAGTACCTTGGGTTCCTGCTGAGAACAAATTTAAGTGTCCTTGTCACGGTTCTCAATATAATGCCGAAGGTAAAAAAGTTCGCGGTCCTGCGCCTCTGTCTCTAGCCTTAGTTAATGCTGAGGTGACAGAAGACGACAAGTTAGTTTTTACTCCTTGGACGGAAACAGATTTCCGCACCAACGAAAAGCCCTGGTGGACTTAAGCAAGAATAGTTAATTTTGAGTATTTTAGCCAAGAGATGAGAACATCGAAATTTGCAGCAATGTGGCGCACTGGGAAAAAGACAATTACCACAACAGTGCTACTGG
>JBFRWL010000475.1:0-9966 GCA_051439565.1 Prochloraceae cyanobacterium | reverse complement strand
CGCCACTGTCGCCCGAATGTTTTCAATACTCTCTACCGTGCGATCCATAGTGGTATCGCCTTGTTCCGCTTCCTCGAGCGCCTGATGGGCAATCCTAGCTGCTTCTTGGGCAGAATTAGCCACCCCTTGAATTGAGGCATCGATTTCGGCTACAGCTTGCAGCGCTTCCTCAATTTCACTAGCTTGAGTTAAGGCGGCGGCAGACAAATCGCGGACTGAATTTTCTCCACTTTGAGACTTGACGTTAACTTCATCGGAGACGGTTTGCACTTGCAACAGCAGTTGACTGAGTTTGTTAATCGTGGTGTTAAAAGCATCAGCAATAGAACCGACTACCCCATTGGTCACTTCACCTCTAACAGTCAAATCTCCCTTTTGAGCCCCCTCGATTTCCAACAGTAGCTTCATCACCTCTTGCTGCAAGCTTTCTTTCGCCTGGAGCTGTTTTTGCGCTTCAGCTTCTTGCTGGCGGCTTTGTTGGGCTAATTCCGCTTCCGAAGCCACAATACTGTCTGCCATCTGATTGAAAGTAACGGTTAATTCTCCGATTTCATCAGTCGCGATCGCTCGCCCCCGCACCTGACGATTGCCGTTAGTAAAATCCTGGGTTACTTGCTGCAGTTTTTTGATTGGTCTGACGATCGCCCGTCCCAAGAATACCGCCAGGACTATGTCAGCTAACAACGCAATTAAGGCGACAAATCCCTGTTGCTTCAAGCTACTTTGCAGCAGCGTATTTAAAGTACCTTCTGGCGTGCCTCGCACTAACAGCGCTACTGGACTGCCGCCCTCATCCACTAAGGCTTTAGCTGCCATGGTATAACACTTGGGCGACCAAGGTAAGGGAATAAAGCTACAGGATTCACCTTGCAGATTTAAACGCATGCTAACTGTCTTTCCTGGTTGAGCCACCGCTGCTGCCAACAACTGTGTATCGGGTAGTTTGATATAAGGTCGTGCTCCCCCTAATTTATCTACCCCTCCTTCTTCAAGGGATGTAGCTAGAGCAAAGCTTTTGCTCTCTGGCCGATAATAATAAACTGCAGTATACCCCCCTTGAAAAGCTTCGAGAGTGTTTTCCACAATGGGCAGTTTTTGGTTGACAACATCTCCCGATACCAGCACTCCTAATACTGACTGAGTCTCGGGATCTTTGACTGGCGTAATCGTGTAGCGAATCAAGGCATCTTCACTAGCAAAATTTGAGGGGAGAGGAGGCTTTTCTTTCTCCAGTTCTGACCTAGATACGATTTGGCTAATCTTGATTTGCTGGGGATCGTTGAGTACCTTAGTCACCAAACCATTGGGGTCAAAGGTTTCTCCTTGTCGCTTGGCATTAGCACTAACAATAATACGTCGATCTCTGCCCACTAAGGTGGCATATTCAATTCTACGGGCTGAGATTTCATTCTCCAGAATTTGCTTGACTTGGCTTTGCAGTTCGGGGTCTAATACCTCACCTTCAGCGTGGGTTTTTGCCGCAGCGATGACTGCGGCATTATCAGATTGACCGCGAAAACCAAATCCCATCTGGTCAATTTTAATGTTGTAGTTAATTTTGGCTACGGTTAATTCTGACTCGGCTTGGTTGAGCAACTGAGTGCGACCGCCGACAATAATTAGGTAGGAACCAATCCCTACTAAACCAACTACGGAAATAACCTCGGAAGTAAACAGACCTAGTAATTGTTTGCTGCGAATTGGTAGGTTGTAAAACCATTGCCGCCAGCGCCGATGCCAGGGTACTCTCGCTTTAGCCGCACGGGAGGTTAAGGCAGTTTCTAGTTCGGCTGAAGTCATGTAAATTGGAGCTTCAGAACCTTCTAAGATTTCGAGGGCTTTTTGGGCGATCGCTCTGTAGGTACCCTCTTGATCTAATTCCACTACTTCTCGATAAAGGGCGATCGCCTTATCGATTTGTCCCGATCTTTCACAGCTATTAGCTAAGAGAATTTTGCCCAGACAATCCTGTCGATCTGTTTCTACCGTAGAACTGTAACCATTGCGGTTTTCTCCTTTATCGGATAAGAGTAAGCTGGAGTCTTTATAGGCCATAGAATTAAAACCTCATTTCTTAACATCAATTGAGAGTGGCTAGTTGCTGAGATTGGAAGTCAAGCAATTCAAAAAATGCTTCCACATCTAAAAGCAAAACTGATTGACCGTCGTATCTCTGTGTAGTAGTAAATAAGTGTTTGAATCGAGGTGATACTAACAGGGGTAAAGGCTGACCAGCATAAGCGCTATCTAAATTCACTACACCTTCTAATGCTTTGACAACTAAGGCAATGCGCCGCTGAGTTTCCTGAAGAGTGCTGGTCAGGATAAGAGCAGTTAATTTTTGCTTTTGGCGATCGCGAACGCCATCTAATTCAAAAAACCGCTCTCCATCTAAGACCCAAAGCAAAGACCCTTCTTGATTAGTTACCCCCAGCCAATAGGGCGCTACTCCCGGAATCGAACAAATAATTTCTGGCTCTAGACGAGTCACCATTTTTACGTCCGTCAATGGCACTGCTAGGTTCACGGTTTGGGATAACTGAATGCCAAAATATTCCTGAATCATAAGATGATAAATTACTAAACTGCAGCAACAAACTGCTTGGCTTGCTAATTTTTAGCTACTAAATAGATGGGGAAATTTATTGCTACCATTGATAAAGAGTGTTGATTTTTGTAAAAATGCTTGTTAATTATTGACTTGTTTCCTAGATTTAGTGGACGTGGCGAAAAACTGCTTCCACCAGTTGCTGCGGCGCAAAAGGCTTAGTCAGGTAGTCGTTACCGCCTTGGCGCAATGCCCAGAAGCGATCGAAATCTTCTGCCTTGGAGCTACAAAATAAGATGGGAATCTTCTGCCATTGAGGATGAGAGCGAATCTGGCGGCATAACTCCAGACCATTTTCTCCAGGTAAAATAATATCCAATAAAATTAAGTTAGGTAGAGGATTAGTTTGCAGCCATTGGCGGGCTGCTTCTACGCTATCTGTTACCGCTACCTTAAACCCAGCATGGTTTAGTAGAGCTGAGATTAAGTGTCTCTCAGCTTGAAGATCTTCGACAACGAGTACGGTTTTCATAATTACTCCTCTTAGATAACTTAGGTAAATAATTTAGATTTAACTATTTCATCAACTACAGCAATTAAGCGATCTGGTTCAAAGGGTTTTTTCAGGTACCTAATCGCACCCACATATTTGGCTCTAAATCGATTGATTATGCCTTGTTCTGCGGTAAGCATTACTATGGGAATATCTCTTAATTTCCGAGAGCGTTGGAGCATCTCGCATAATTCATAGCCGTTAAGCTCTGGCATATTAATATCCATTAGAATTAGGGCTGGTTTCTGCTGTACTAGTGTGCTCAAGGCAGAGGCTGGTTTAGTAATACACACTACCCGATAACCAACCGATTCGAGAGTCTTTTTTACCTGTCGATGTACCGCATGAGTGTCATCAATACAAGTAATTAGGGGAAATACTTTATTCTCCTGTTGCTGAAAAGGTAGCGTATGTTTCCCCAAAGGCTGTATTTGAGTAGCTCTTTGCGCATAATTATTCTTAATTTTCTCCTCGGTCCTAAGTGAAAATGAAGTTCTTGTCACTGGTTTTTTATCGAGCCACAAATCTTTACGTCTCTGAGTTTCCCAGCTCTGGTTATTCATTTCCAATTGTTCGCGTTCATAAGTCGATCGAGGAGAGCTTGGGAAAATATTTCGATCGATAAATTGATTTCCTTTTGGTACCGTTTTAGTCTGAGATGAATTAAATTCTTGCCGTTGTCTGCGCTGTAAACCTAGTGATTTTTCAAGTGCTTCCCTGTCAAAAAAAGCGTTCCATCCTACTACTTGAAACATTTTTTTTAAAACAACAGTTAGCTCGCTATTCTTCACCAACCTAGGAATAACATCTTTAGCCCCTTGAGATATTGCTAACTTATACTCAGCATCCGAAATTTTTTGCCGTTGATGATCTGTTAAAATAATTGATAGGTCGGGATAAGATTTTAAAATTTTTCTGCAAAAGAGATAAGGATTAAATGATTTAGTAGTTATATCTAATAATAATAATCTTACGTCATGATTGACTATATTTGTTTGTAACAGCTGTTGATCTGGAAGTGTATCAATGATTTTAAAACCTTGGGAAGCAAATGCCAACTTCCATAATTCTATCTCTCTGGGTTGGCTTTGAGCGACTAGTATGATTTTGTGTGCTTCGGACATAGTCATTGATAACCAAACTTTATCAAATCAACCATAAATACTAACTATATATAATTTCGTTCCTGTTAACAATACCTTAAAAATAATATATATCTTAATAAGGTACATTGAGATACTATTGTTCTCAATATACTTCCTGTACAGCTCGGGCTTCAAAGTTAATATTAGCTAAATAAAGTCGCAAAATGGTAACAAAAAAGATTGCGATTCAGAATTATTTCTAGGATGTAATTATTCAGTTTAGACTAGTACCACTGAACTTAATTGTTTATTTATTCATAATTATTTAATTGATATTGTTACTAGAATATCTTTTAATTTCTGGCAATACTGTAACATTTAGTACAATTGTTATTTCGTTTTTTTGCATTTATGGTTGATATAAAATACATTTAATTAGTCATATTCAACAAGCTCGCTAAAAACTCAACCAAGTAACTATAAGTAAGAGACTGAGAAGAACTGGCCAGTAAAACAGCTTCGGTATCAGGTTGTCCTGATACTCAATCAACCAGAATTTTGTGCCTAATGCTATCAGGAGAGCATTGAGAGTAATCAAGATAATCAACAAATACAAGGCAAAGTATAAATATTCAAGATAAATTAGACCAGCTGTGATGATAGTTCCTCTGAGATTGAGCTGATCGAGAAGGACAATAAAAATCAAGCCCCCTCCAACTGAAATAATCTCTAAGGCGGTAAATTTTCGCGTTTCCTCTTCCTGAGCTTTTTGACTGACGATCAGCTGAATAGCGAACATCATTATAGAAACCACAAGAATGGGCATGAAATTGGAAATAAAAACCGTGAGAAAATTCCTAGTAGCGAGTACCGTAAACTCAAGTTCAGGAAACTTATCCTGACCCACATAGTTGCTAATGCCGAAATTAGTGTCATAGTTTTTGAGTTGGTACTCAAAAAAACTCCTCTCAAGGTTCCATCCAGGCAAGACTAAATTCCGCTCTAACCCAGGACGTTCTCTGGGAATCATCTGAGTATAAGATTCTAAATCAGGCACCAAAATGACATTTTTGTGAAAATCTTGAGGCAATAATCGCAGTCGAATCTGCTTGCGATCGAAGGGATATTTAGAATAATCAAATTCCTGACGAAGGTTGACCTCAAAATACCAACCGACCGTCTCCACATTACCTTTTTTGTAGCGATAAGCCTCCGTCCATCCTCCCAAATCAGTAGCGACGATCGCGTCAGGCATGATAAAGCCGCGAGAGATGCCATCGTGTTCCCCCTCGTAATACTTCTGCCAAATATAACCAGTCACGAACACATTATGAGCCTCTTCAAATTTGAGCGTCCGAATAAAAATCCCCGTCGGAATGGAAACAGGTGGTTCTTGGTTTGATGCTTCAGCTATTTGGGTGCGCTTAGACAAGAAACTCTGCAAGTCAGTCCGAGTGTTAATTTTTATTTCCTCTGCTGTTTGATAAACACTCTCAGCTAGAAACAGGTACCAATGATATCCGATACCCGCGCTCAAGAAAACAGAAGTACAACCCGACACAGCCCAAAAACTTCTAATGCTACCTCTCCAAACGCGGAACAGGAGAAGGGATAGAAAAAAGAAAAACGCAATTAGTCCCAAACTAAGGGCAAGTTGCTTCCGCTTTAAACTTTCAGTTAGTGGTAGAAGTTCTTCCTTATAGACCTTTACGCCGAGAAACCAGCCAGTGCTGGGAATCGGTTGATAGAATATCCAAACAGATTCTCCCGTTAATGGCTCGATGAAATCGATCGCTCCGCTTTCTCCCTTAATGCCTTTGGAGCCAATTTCTCGAATCTTTTCGCTGTTTAATTCTGTCGGCAAGTCGAAGATGTTTGTCCTCGCCTCGACCATTTCCTTGAGAGGATGGTAGATCAATGTTCCTTGCCCAGAAACCAGATATCCATAACCAGTTTTTCCTAAGTCTAGGGAGGTTATTAAATTCCTCACCTCATCCAAGGAATAATTAACTGAGATGACACCGACTGGAATCGATGTTCTAGTTTCGAGATCTTTTCGATAAAAAGGAGCGCCAAATTCTGCGAGCAAAGTCCCTGCTACTCGTCCAAAGTAAGGTTCTAGCCAAACAGATCCTTCAGTTATGGGGCGATGATACCAATCATGTTTTGGCTCAGTATAGTCGTACTCGGATTCCACTTGAACCAGTTGCATTTCTCCTTGGCGTTTGGTGTAGAAAGGCGCGTACAATCGGAGTGATGGTTTGTAGGCATAGGGAACATAAGCTGCGCCAACTTGGTAAAAAGACGGGTTTTGCTGGCTCGTGCGGCGCAATCTATCTATTAGCTGCTCATTGTTTAATTTTCCCGAAGTGAGGTCGTCAGCGATCGCCTGGGCGCTATTCATGAGTTGACGAGTTTTTTGCTCGATCTCTTCGGCAGCGCGGACAGTTTCCTGCCTGGCATTGTTTTTAGCTGTTCGTACTCTTTGCTGCTTTTCCTGCAAGTAAGAGAAAAATAGAACCACGACCAGCATGAAACTAGCGACGCACAAACCCAATGACAGTCTAAATATCAGTCTTGCCGACGCACTGGTGACTTTCATGGAGAAAATTGCCGCTTCTTGGCCTGCTATGCGAGAATTTGTTGGATAGATTTAGTGTAACAGGCAACAGAATATGCAATAAACTGTTCCCAGTTCCTTATTCCCGACAACTGGTGCGAAGTATAATCTGGAAAAATGGAGCCGAGCAGAGTCGAACTGCTGTCCAAATTGGGTATTGACTTTCCGCTCATTCACAGGCTTAGCCCTTCTGACCCTCAGGCGGGAACCACCACTTATCCCTGATGGCGGGATTCTTTGGTAAAGTCTTTACCTAATAGCTCACCCAAGATAGCTAGAAGGTGCATCCGTTGGGGTTAGCTCCGCAGCCCTTAACGGAGTCGGACTACAGAGGCTCGAACCTTGTTAGAGGTTTTTAAGCAACGGCAACAGCCTTGTTGCTACGAGCAAAACTTACGATGTTGTTCGCAGTTACATTTTGTTTGAGTCTGGTATTTACGAGAGGAGACTCACTCTCGACCTGAATCACGGAATAGCTTTCGCCAACCTGTCGAAACCGTTACGGCCCCTTGTGTCTACTTTTAATTATAACAATTTTTGCTGATATTGACAAAGGATCTATAGATTAGCACAGCTTAATAACATTACAAAAAGTTGAGCAGTCAGGCTTTTACTGTTTTGGGTTTGAGCGATCGCCTTACACTAAAAGACATTATATTGAGCAAGCACATCTTTTTACGAGACTATGTTTCCCATCAATCGCCCTCGCCGTCTGCGTCAACATTCCCAATTGCGCCGCATGGTGCGTGAAAATGTCGTCACTGCTGCAGATCTAATCTATCCTCTGTTTGCCGTACCAGGAGAGTCGGTTGCTAGTGAAGTTAAATCCATGCCTGGAGTATATCAACTTTCGGTAGATAAAATTGTCGAAGAAGCTAAAGAAGTTTACGATTTAGGCATACCTGCTATTATCCTCTTTGGCATCCCCGAAGACAAAGATCAAGAAGCTACTGGTGCTTGGCACGATTGCGGTATCGTACAGAAAGCGACGACAGCGGTAAAGGAAGCAGTCCCAGATTTAGTAGTTATTGTTGATACTTGTCTGTGCGAGTATACCGATCACGGTCACTGCGGTTATCTGGAAGTAGGTGATTTAACTGGAAAAGTCTTGAACGATCCGACCCTGGAATTACTCAAAAAAACAGCAGTATCCCAAGCTAAGGCTGGTGCCGATATTATCGCTCCTTCAGGTATGATGGATGGTTTTGTGCAGGCAATTAGAGTAGGATTAGACGAAGCAGGTTTCCAAGATACGCCGATTCTATCTTATGCTGCTAAATATTCCTCTTCTTACTATGGTCCGTTTCGGGATGCGGCTGAGTCAGCGCCTCAATTTGGCGATCGTCGCACTTACCAAATGGATCCCGCTAATGGTCAAGAAGCTCTCAAGGAAGTAGAATTAGATATCGCTGAAGGGGCAGATATGTTAATGGTTAAACCCGCTTTAGCCTATATGGATGTTATTTGGCGGGTGAAACAAATCACTAATTTACCTGTTGCTGCTTACAATGTCTCTGGCGAGTATTCTATGGTTAAAGCTGCTGCCCTCAACGATTGGATTGACGAGAAAAAAGTGGTGCTGGAAACATTAACTGGTTTTAAACGCGCCGGTGCTGACTTAATTTTGACCTATCACGCTAAAGATGCTGTGCGTTGGCTGCAAGAATAGTTAAGCTGCTACTATCTAATTTGCCTTTTGAGACAGCAGGGAAAGCAGAGGAGTGTGGGAAGCAAGAGAAGATAGGGAAGTTTTTTCTCCCGCTTATCCTCCTCTCCTCATCTTGTAGCTGTCTAATATCGTTTCTATTAATTTTAATTTTGCTCCTTCGGTTCCAGTGTAAAAAAACAATTAAACTTGAGCTAATAAATCAATTTTAATCCCCGAAAAATTAGTGTATAAAAATGAATTTTTGCTGAAGTATAACTAACCAAGAAGTTGTCAATATTGAATCGGTGTTCTAGCTGAACCTAGTTGATCCCAGACCCTCGGTATTTTTGACTAGTATTTTCACTTACTTAGTTTAAAATTAGCGATCGAGAGCTTTACTTTAAGTTTTCTTCACAACAAAGTGAAATACTTTGTTTAAAGTTTATATCAAAATTCAGTATTTTTCTCAAGGTATTCAGAGTTAATTATTAGTTATACTCAGATTTACATATATATTTAAACACCATAATTTTACCTAAATATTGCTTAAAATAAGTATGAAAATATCTCAGAAATTAACCTTGAGTTTTTGGGTAAGTTCTTTGCTATTACTAATATTAAGCGGCTTATCTTTGTCGATCAATTCGACAATTAAAACTAATACTAATCATCTTGAAGAAAATTCACTGATCGAAGTGGAAAATTCTAAAAAGATGCTGCTTTCTTTAAAGTCACTTCAGGTCGCTTCTCAAGAACTACTGCTAAAAAATCAAAGCTCGGCTTCAGCCAGTTCTGCTCACTTAATTCGAGAAGAATTTTCTAATTTTACTACTTATTTGCAAACAAGCAAAGCTCTCGGCTTACAAGCTTTATCTCAAGAGAAAAATAGCTTTTATAGTAACCAAAGATTAGATCGGCAAGAGCTAGCTTTACTACAGGCAATAGAAAGAGAATTTCTTCTTTATAAACAACTAAGTAATGAATATTCATTACTTTTGCTTGACAAAAACAATTACCAAGTAGCTTATTCTTTTTTAGAAACTCAGTTAGAACCCCAACTGATCGATAAACTTTTACCGCTAGTCGATCGATATCAAGAGAATGCTGTTGTTGAGCTGGAAAACCAATCAAAGTTTATCAGAAAATCAGTAGGACAAAATAATAAATTACTGGCTATTTTTGCTGGTAGCAGCGTCCTAATTTCTTTAAGCTTAGGTTCATTAATTTCTTCTCATATCTCCAAACCGATTCAACAGCTAATAGAATTAGCTTCCCAAGTGGGAAAAGGTAAATTAAAACCTATTCCAATAGATAACCTTCGCAGGCGAGATGAGTTATTTATTTTAACTATAACCTTCAATCGGATGATAGAAGGTTTAAAAAACTACACTGTATCTAAGTGTTATTTGGATGATATTCTTGACTCTATGATTGATAGTTTGATTGTTATCGATCTAGAAGGAAAAATCCAGAAATTAAATCAAGCAACTCTTCAGCTTCTCGGATATCAAG
>JBFRWL010000474.1:0-3043 GCA_051439565.1 Prochloraceae cyanobacterium | reverse complement strand
ACTAATAAGCTATAAACCATAAACAGTCATGAAACTCTATTATGCCCCAGCCTCATCTTATTCTCAGCGAGTCGCGATCGCTCTTTACGAAAAAGACTTATCTTTTACTCCCATTGAGATAAATCTTTTCGAGCCTCAAACACGGGAGCAATATAAAAAAATTAATCCCTTTGCCAAAATTCCCACCCTAGAAACCGACAGCGGGGAAATAATTTTTGAAGCTTGCCTCATTATTGAATATCTCGATCGCCAATTCCCTCAAAAACCTTGGTTGCTCAACCCAGAGCATATTTTAGAGATTCGGATCGTAGAGAGAATTATCGATGTCTATATCAACGGTGGACGGGAAGTTCTGTTTGCCGATAGTCAGCGTCCATTAGAGCTTCGGGGCGGAAAAGAGGTAATCAAAGCGCAGAGGCTGCTGGAAACAGCTTGTACCTTCCTGGAAGGTAAGCTTCAAGACCGTAATTGGCTGGCGGGGGATGAGTTTTCTTTAGCAGACTGTACTGCTGCACCCACTCTTACTTATTTACGGCTGGTTTATGACTATCAACACCTACCCAAACTAATGGACTACGTTAGACGTTTGGAGTCGAGATCATCCGTAGCTAGAGTTCAGCGCGAGGGGCGCGACCAGATGACTCAGATGCTTGCCTCACTTCCTTATCCACTACAACTAGTTCCCCTGGAAGCATTTCAGTGACTTCTCCCGTCGCATAAATGCAGACGGGCTTCACCTCTCGCGAGATGACCCTTACTGCCCCGCGCCACTTATCTAGAACTATGACAGCTATCACAATTCCCCGACAGTACGACTTGACAGTCAATTTCTTTCCCCGAAAGTCCTTCGGTACTAACGTATCAAAGATACTTGGTTTTCCTTTGTACGTTTGGAATTTTACCAACACAACGAATGTTCCTGTGTCGAACCCCATATTCCAAGTTGTCAAGGTTCTGCTTTGTACCAACATACAGCAATTGTTAGCTAGATTTCTGGTACTTGAAAACATTATACAACGCTTGAAACCCTTGCTATATTCAGAATTAACCATGGCTATTTCTACACTGGAGAGATTAAATCCTTTTTTACCTGAAGTAATAGCAGACCCTTATCCAGTTTATCGTCACTATCGAGAAACCGACCCTGTGCATTGGGGCATAGCAGCAAACCGCCAATTATCTGGTGCTTGGTATCTGTTCCGTTATGAAGACGTAATGCAAGTGCTGGAAGATCGTAGATTCGGTCGCGAGGGCTATAAAGTTCGCGATGATATTGAAACCGCACCAGTACCCAAAGCTTATAAAGGCTTTAGTTCGATGGTTAGTAACTGGATGGTATTCCGCGATCCCCCTAATCATACTAGGTTAAGATTATTAGTCAATAAAGTCTTTTCTCTCAAGACTTTAGAAAATATTCGTCCTGCCATTCTAGAAATTGCTGATGGTCTTTTGGATCGAGTTCGAGATCGCTTGGAAATGGATCTGATTGACGATTTTGCCTTTCCTTTGCCAGTAATGGTCATTGCAGCTTTGCTAGGTGTAGATACAGAAGATCGTTCTATGTTTAGAGAGTGGGCATTAGCATTACAATACGCTAGTGCTTCTCGTTTGACTCCTTCAGTGGAGGTATACGAAAAAGCAGAAGCAGCAACTCAAGCCTTTATTGAATACTTTCAAGATGCGATCGCCAAACGTCATGCTGAACCCCGTCAGGATTTAATTACCGCTTTGGCTAAAGCGCGGTATGAAGGAGACAAATTGAATGACGAGGAAATTCTTGCTACCTGCATTCATCTACTCACAGCAGGACACGAAACCACAATTAACTTAATTGCCAAGGGAACGCTAGCTTTACTTCGTAACCCAGAGCAGATGAAGTTTTTGCGCTCTCACCCCGAACTAATTCCAGGGGCAGTAGAAGAAGTTATTCGCTATGACAGTCCCGTACAAATGTTATCGCGCTGGGCCTATGAAGATGTTGAAATTGGTGACAAACTAATTCGCCGTGGGGATAGTGTGGGCTTAATGCTAGGTTCTGCTAACCGCGATCCCAGACGTTTTGATAATCCAGATTTGCTCGATCTTCAGCGTCAGGACAATAAACACTGTGGATTTGGTGGTGGTATTCATTTTTGTCTTGGTTCGGCACTAGCTCGCGCTGAAGCCCAAATTTCCTTAAATATTCTGATTAACCGCTTGCCTAAATTGCACCTCATAGATCGAGCCATTGAATGGGCAGACAATATTGTGTTTCACGGTCCCAAACATTTACCAGTTGGCTTGAGTTAGGGAGCAGAGGAGTGGAGGAGCGGAGGAGCAGATAAGTTATTTGCTTATTACTGCCTACTTATTACCCGATCAACAATCAACCATTAACAACTAACAATCAATATGCATCTCCAAAATTTAGCAAAAATCATTCTCTACGTCAGAGATATGAACAAACAGGTTAGTTTTTACCGCGATCTGTTGGGTTTAGAAGTCAAAGAACCAGTGGGTTTAACTGACTATAGCGATCGCGTTTGGGTGGAGTGGGAAACGGGAGAATGTAGCCTCGTGTTTCATTTCGATCCCCAGAAGCAACTTGGCAAAGATCGACCCAAGCTGGCATTTAAAGTTGCTGATATTGAAGCGGCACATCAGGCTTTAACCAAGCAGGGAGTAGAACTCAGCCAGATCAATTCTCGCTCAGGCAACATCCAAGTTGCGGATGGTTGCGATCCAGAAGGTAATCCTTTTTCCATCTACACTCAGACTGGCGATCGCCAGGCGATAAAGATTTAGTAAAAGTTACCCAGTTATTGACACAATGGAGAAATCTAAAAAATGATTGTAATTATCAACAAAAGAACGCCAGCATCAGAAATAAAACGAATTACCCAAGAACTTCGTCGCTGGAAGAATATAGAACCAGAAGAAATAGTCGGTCAAAACGAAATAGCGCTCGCGCTTTTGGGGGATACAGCTAGTATCAATCCCGATCTGATTCAACAAATCAGCCCCTTCATCGAGCAGGTTTTACGAGTAGAAAAGCCCTTTAAAC
>JBFRWL010000473.1:0-12846 GCA_051439565.1 Prochloraceae cyanobacterium | reverse complement strand
AGCTTAGGATCATTTCTCCGACAACTCTTAGTAGTTGGCTATCTTCTTCTGACCAGTGTTTGTAATTGTCGCCGCTGCTATCAAAACCAAGTTGTCCCCAAAGTTGACCAGACTGATTGTAGATAGGGACAGCTAGAACGGAGTTAACGCCTAGTGAGAGCAAGTAGTTTTTTTCCACTTCTGCTGATGATGGCAGTGCCTCTACTCTCTCGATGATTATATTTTGCTTGTTATTTAGCTTTTCGTACCACCAAGAGAATACAGATATGTCCATATTTTGAAAATTGTCAATATCCGGTTCAGTTTGACTGTCGCACCATTCATGAGTCATACTGCCTGTTGCGCCACTTTCTCGAAACCTAACAAAATAGGCGCGAGAAGCACCCACCGCCATTCCTAGAAACTCCAGAATTCGATTTACATCTGCTGTTTCATTGGTAGCAAATTCTTTTGATACTTCTACTAATGCTGTTTCTAGAGTCAGTCGGTATTGTAACTGCTGCTCTGCTCGCTTGCGATCGCTGATATCGGCGACTAAGGCATAGAAACCTTTAACCTGGAATTTGTCGTCGAAATCTGGTACAAAGGTAGCTCTAATGTAGCGCCTGCCACCTCTTTGGAAGGGAATTTCAGCCTCATAAGTAATTTGTTCTCCGGCGAGGACTCGTTCGAGTTTGCCTCTCACCAGGCGATATGCCTCCTCCCCCAGTATTTCCGCCAGATGCTTGCCGCAGATATCTTCAGATTTGTATCCAAACCAACGCTCGTAGTTTTTGTTGACGAATCGATAGCGCCACCGATCGTCAACGTAAGAAATGCATACTGGTAGAGAATCAGCAATCAGGCGGAGCCGTTTTTCGCTCCTTTTTAGCGCCTCCTCTCCCTCTTTCCGCTCTTGAATATCTTCAATTACCTTAATGGTATATTTTGGTTCTCCAAGACTATCCCGCACTATAGAAACAGTCACATTTACCCAGATATAACAGCCATCTTTGCGGACATAGCGTTTCTCGTAGGAAAAACTCTCAATTTTTTCCTCTAACATTCTCTGAGTCAGAGGAATTGCTATCCCCCATTCATCGGGGTGAGTAAGATCTTGAACTTTTAGCCTGGTTAGTTCCCCGGGAGTATAACCGAGAAGTTGGCATAACTTTTGGTTGACCATTAGCAACTTACCTGTCAATGCTACCTGAGCTATGCCTACTGGTGCTCGATAGAAGATAGTAGATAGTTTCTCTTCCATTTCTCCTAAAGCCGTTTCAGCAAGTACTCGCTCTAGCTTCAGGGAAATCGCTCCTGCTGCTGCCTGCAAAAATGCTACTTCTGATGCTTGCCATTCTCTTGCCTCAAGGCAATTGTCAAAGCCGAGCAATCCAAACAATTTACCTCCTAAAGTCAGGGGCAAAATTAAAATTGAAAGGATATTTAGAAGCTGAAAATAGTGTCGTTCTGACTCTGGTAAATCTGCTACGGTGGTAGAGATTAGTTCGCCTCTGCTTAAGATTTCAATCCAGTCAGTCGAAATATCTCTACGAGAAACTTTGGCCACAACTGATTTGCCTATTTCCGAGACTGCACTCTGAGCAAACCATTCACCTCGCTGCTTCATTGACAAGTTACCCATTCTATCTGGATGAATCTCAAGCAGGTAAACCCGAGAAGCGCCGGAAGCTTTTCCCAGAAGTTCGAGTATATTACTACAGCAGGTGTTAATATTCTGACTATTTAATAGCTGACGCTCTATTTCTACTAAAGTAGTTAAATAATCTTCTTCACTAAGTCTGTGTTTCTCTGGACTCTTGACTTGTCGGTGTATATCAGTAGCGTAGGTAAGGGTAAGACGCAGCGATCGCTCTAATAAGGGTGCACTTAAGTGATTTTTGTCAAGATAGTCTGCTGCACCAGCAGAGAGTGCCGCAATGCCAGATTGAGTGCTGTTAACCAAGACAATTACTGGTGCGGGACTAACTTTGGGGAGGAGCCTTGCTAGTAATTGTTCGGAGTCACTTATTATATAAGCGTCGCAAACGAGATTGGCGATCGCCGCTTGCTCTTCATCTTCTGTCTTCGCCCAGTCTAATTTGAACTTAAATATTTCAATTTCACTAAGAAGATTCTCGATCAGAAGGTAATCCCTTTCATTTGGATCGATCAAAAGGACGCGGACAACTCTTTTGCTCATAGCAGCGATCGAAATACCTTCAAGTCTACTTTAGCCTAGACTAAAGAGTAAATGTAGTTGAAAGTGCTTAGACCCGATTCCTAATCCCTAATCCCTAAAACCAATTAACTCTACATTTCAATAAATTTTAAAACTAGTATTTTTTAACTCGACGGCAAGACTATCTTGGGAATCAGTAATAGCTGAGTATCGGATTTAATCAGTTTGCCAATACCCAAGAAGCTGCCGTCTTCGCGTTCTACTCGTAATCCTTCTTGAAAATTAGACAATTGTTTAGTCAGTTGATCGTCCTTAAGGAACCTATCTTCGCCTAATCTCTGCCCTTGACACCAACCTTTGGCATTGGCGGCTGATAGAGTGACTACTGCTAAATGCTGGAGGGCGATCGCTGGGGGAATTAGAGCAAAGGTGCCTCGTTGCAGTTGAGTTTCTATTTGCTCAAAAGTTAAACTTTCTGATAAATTCAAACCACAACTTTTAGTGCGAGTTAAAGCTGCTAAGGTGCCTCCCACCCCCAGAGTTTCTCCTAAATCGCGGGCGATCGCCCGAATATAAGTTCCTGGACCGCACTCTACAAGCACCTCCACTTCAGGATATTCTCCTGGAATAAATCCTAAGATTTCGATCTTACTCACCTCTACGATTCGAGATGGTACTTCTACCTTTTCTCCTTTTCTGGCTAACTCATATAGCCTCTTGCCATCGCGTTGAATAGCACTGTAGGCAGGGGGAATTTGCTTAATCTTACCTTTAAACTGACTCAGTAGTGCTTGAATCTGTTCTACTCTCAATTCTTGAACTGGTTGAGTTTGAATTATCTCCCCTTCGAGATCGTCTGTAGTAGTCTTTACTCCTAGGCGAATTATGGCACGGTAAGCCTTTTCTTGAGGTAGAAATGACAATAGTCTCGTAGCACTACCTACAGCTAGAGGTAACACTCCTGTGGCAGCAGGATCGAGAGTTCCGCCGTGTCCGATTCGCTTGAGTTGCAAAAATCGCCGTGTTTTAGCAACGCAATCGTGAGATGTTAATCCAGCGGGCTTGTTTAAGTTTAAAAAGCCTAGCACGAGTATAAATTTAATTATTGTTCCTCTATTTTATAAAAGTAAACTTTACTTTAATTTACTTAATATTAAGATCGCAAATAATTTTCATAAGCTGCTCAAATCGACCAAACTTGTTGCTTTATATTTACATTTCCTTAATAAAAATTAGATTAATGATAATATTTGATAAGTAAGCTTACTTCTTCCTTAGTTAACTAAAGGCAACTGCTAAAAGCCCGCGATTATTTCATCGGGACAACTCTAGCGCTGCCACTCCATATTATTTGTCGTTGGTTGTTTGTAGAGTTTTTCGGCAGGTATCGAAAAAATTTACAAACAAAAAATTCAGCTGTAAAAAAACAGTCTCAAGACAAATTTTAACTAAACAAATAACTCTGACAAAATTCAGTTAAGGAGTATCAATTAAAGTGGAAAACCACAAGGAAAAAATCCTGGTGGTAGACGACGAAGCTGCCGTTCGTCGGATACTGAAAACTCGCCTTTACATGATTGGTTATGATGTCGTCACTGCCAGTGATGGTAAAGAGGCGCTGAAGATTTTTGCAGAGGAAGCACCTGACCTGATTATTTTAGATGTAATGATGCCTGAAGCTGATGGTTATTACGTCTGTCAACAAATACGAAAAGAATCAAACGTACCAATCATTATGCTGACTGCTTTAGGCGATGTAGCCGATCGCATTACTGGACTGCAATTTGGCGCAGATGACTATTTAATTAAGCCATTTTCTCCCAAAGAGCTAGAAGCTCGAATTAATTCTATTTTACGCCGAGTCAAAAAACACAATTGCTCCCGTCTTAATACTGCTGGTGTTCTAGAAATAGGAGTATTGTCTATTGATACGAACAGGCGGCGAGTTAGTCTACAAAATAAAAATCTTAGGTTAACTGGCATAGAATTTGACTTACTAGAATTGTTGGTTAATAATTCTGGAACTGCTCTGAGTCGCAGCGATATTTTGCAAGCAATTTGGGGTTATAGTCCCAGCAATCATAGCGATCTGCGAGTTGTTGACGTTCATATTTCTCGCTTGCGTGCCAAAATTGAAGTAGACCCTAGACAACCAGAGTTTATTATTACTGAGAGAGGAACGGGTTACTTATTCCGCAGAATTGTCGATTTGCCTAAAGTAGCAGGCGCTTAATTGTCTGTGCTTGACCTTGCTGCGATCGAAGGAAGAGGGAGGTCAGAGGTCAGGGGTAGAAAGTGTGGGAAGTAATTTTGTCTCCCTTGTCCTCCTTATCTCCCCCTCTCCTTCTCTCCCCGTCTTGTGATGGCCAGCAAATTAAATGCTTGACAGCTTATCAAGATTGATAAAGCTGCCTCACCTCTGTCACTGCTAGGCGAGATTTTACTCCTAAAGTTAACGGGGAAGTATATCCTCGGTTGAGGCGATCGGCAGCCGCACAGCCGATCATAGCCGCATTGTCGGTGCAAAACTTGAGGGGTGGGAAATAAACTTGGATATTGTGAGGTGCGGCGGCAGCTTGGAGGTGCTTTCTCAGTCCGCTGTTAGCTGCTACGCCTCCACCAACAGTAATTATTTTAATACCGTAATCCAGGGCGCAGGCGATCGTTCTTTTAGTCAGCGATCGCGCTACTGTTTTTTGAAAACTTGCCGCTATATCCTGAACAGGTAAAGGCTGACCTTGCTTGTCTAGTTTCTGTACTAAGCGCAATACTGCTGTCTTTAAACCGCTGAAGCTAGAATCATAGGGATGATAGCCTCCTCTAGGCAGTGAAATTTTGCCCTCTGGCAGTGGAAATGCCTCGGAATCACCCATTTGTGCTAATCGATCTATGATTGGTCCCCCTGGATATCCTAGGTTTAACAACCGCGCTACTTTATCAAAGGCTTCTCCGGCTGCATCGTCGCGAGTCGAACCCAGTATTTCATACTCGCCACAATCTTTGACATAAATCGAACTAGTGTGACCGCCAGAAACTAACAAACATAAAAAAGGTGGCTGTAGGTGAGGTTCGCTTAAATAATTGGCATAGATATGACCTTCGAGGTGATGAATGCCGAGAAAGGGTTTTTGGTGGAGTATAGCTAAAGTTTTAGCCGCTGTTAGACCTACTAACAACGCCCCGACTAAACCAGGGGCAGAAGTTGCAGCAATTCCGTCAATAGCATCCCAATCTAACTTTGCCTCTGTAAAAGCTTGGCTAATACAGGCATTAATTATCTCCAAATGTTGACGAGATGCTACTTCGGGAACCACACCCCCATATTGTTGGTGTAGTGCAATTTGAGAAGCAACGACGCTGCTGCAAATTTTACGATTCTTTACAATTGCTGTCGCTGTTTCGTCACAACTAGTTTCTATTGCTAGTATTGTTGCCATGCTTAACTTTGGTTTGATTGAAAAAGTTGTTTTTATTGACTTAAACTTTACTCGATCGACCTATCAGAGTAAGATTGCTTCGGTGTACAAATGACTTCTTAATCTTTTGTACAAAAAACTTAACTATTTTGTAGCAAAAGGAAACAATTATATGCGACGATTGTTTGCTTTAATTCTGGTAATTACTGTCTGGTTTAGCTTTGCTCCCCCTGTCTCGGCTGATGGTCTTTCTAATTTAGTACCTTGTAGCGAATCTCCCGCTTATCAGCAAAGGGCTGCCAACTTCCGCAACACTACCGATGACCCCGAATCGGGCAAAAAAAGAGCGGAACTTTATTCTAAAGCTCTTTGTAGCGAAGAAGGTTTACCTCACTTGATCGTAGATGGTCGTTGGAGTCATATGGGTGACTTCTTCATTCCTAGCATTCTCTTCCTCTACATTGCTGGTTGGATTGGTTGGGTAGGTCGTGCCTACTTAATCGCAGTCAGAGGAGAAAAAAATGCTGAGATGAAAGAAATTATCATCGACGTGCCTCTGGCAATTAAATTTATGTTGGGTGGATTTGCTTGGCCAGTACAAGCACTTGCCGAATTTCAATCTGGTCAATTAACTGCTAAGGATTCAGAAATTCCCGTTTCCCCCCGCTAATTGATTGCTTTTTATTGTCTTGGAGAAGAGTTTATGGAAGATTTGCAAAAATTCCTTTCTAGTGCGCCTGTATTAATTGCCGCTTTGTTAACATTTACGGCTGGCATTCTGATTGAATTCAACCGCTTTTTCCCAGACCTACTTTTCCATCCTCTAGGATAAAACTGGAGGTAAGTTAGAAGTTGGGAGTTTCAGTAAATAGGTGAAATTTGAAGGCGACGAGACAGTTTACTCTTGCTAAAAATTAAGTTTAGTAAAAGTAATCGCCTCGTCGTCTTTATTATTGATAAGAGCAGATATGGCTGACAACAGCTTAACTGCGGAGAGTGACGGCAAATTTTTCTACTAGCGCTTCTCGGATTTGTTGATGTAAAGGTTCAATTTCGGCTTCAGTGAGAGTGCGATCGCTGGCTCGATAAATTAAACTAAATGCTAAACTTCTCTGTCCTTCAGCCACGTTTTCCCCTTGGTATTCGTCGAACAATTCCACTCCTTCTAGTAAAGCACTGCCAGCTTTTCTCATGACCACCTCAATTTCTGCTACAGAAATGCGATCGGCAGCAAAGAAGGCAAGATCTCTTTCTACTGCGGGGTAAGTAGAATAGGTTTGGAAACGAGGTGTGATTAACTCGTCTTTATTTAGAGCTTCTAATAAAATATCGAAACTCAATTCAAATAGGTAGACCGCATCGATTAAACCTCGTTTTTGCCGCAGTTGAGGGTGAAGCTGCCCGAAAATACCTAAAGGTTTTTCTTCTAGCCATAAAGAGGCGGTGCGTCCTGGATGAAGTCGTTTATCTTCCCTCTCAGGTCGATATTCTACTGACAAACCTAACCTGGCAAATACGCTTTCTAAGATACCTTTTGCTTCATACCAAGTCATGGGCGATTCTTTGCCGCCTCTCGTCCAGCGACCAACAGCAGCGCGATCGCCTCCCATTATTCCCGCAACTGACTCAGCTTCTCGCAAATTGCCGTCTTCTTGCCAGAAAATGCGACCAATTTCAAAAGCATTGAGAGCACCATTCCCTTGAGATTGATTGTATTCAAAAGCATCTATTAGGCCAGAGATCGAGTTAGTACGCAAAGCAGAATACTCGCTAAATAGAGGATTAGACAGGATTATCTCGTCTTTTTCCGGCTTGACTAGAGAATAGTGATGTACTTCCGTCAGTCCTACTGCTTGGAGAGTTTCTCTGAGTTTACGCCTAATTTTTTCCGACAAGGGAAGATACCCAGGCTCGGTTTTATCGGGTAGTTCGTCGCAGAAGCGATCGTATCCGTAAAGTCTGGCTATTTCCTCGATCAGATCAATTTCCCGTTCTAAATCTCGATATCTGTAGGGCGGAACGATAACGTTCCAAATATTTGTGGGAACTTCTCTTGTTTGTAGCTGACATCCCAAGGCGGTGAGAATTCGTTCTACATCTTCTGCTTGGATTTCACCTCGATCGGCTTCTAGTTTAACCGGGCCTAAAATCTGGCGAACTCTTGCTAGGCGCAGCTCAATGGAACGAGATTGAATCCCTTGTGCGGGTCGAGTATCGGCAATTGCCTGGGTGACGGGAGTACCGCCAGCCAACTCAATTATCAGGGCGATCGCTCGGTTGAGAGCAACTTGATACTCGGCTTGATTGACACCTCGTTCGTAACGAGAAGAAGACTCAGTGCGCAAACTTTGAGCGCGGGAGGAACGACGAGTTACTACTGGGTCAAATAAAGCTGCTTCCAGAACTATATTGGTTGTCCCTTGATGAACTTCACTTTCTTCTCCTCCCATGACCCCTGCTAAGGCTACAGAGCGATCGTTGATAGTTATCAGTAAATTTTCCCTTTTTAGGGTTCGCTCTTGAGCGTCTAGGGTTTTTAGGGTTTCTCCCTCTTGAGCAAAACGAACCCCGATTGTCAAGGTTTCTGACCCAGACATTGCTTGTAAGCGTTCGCGGTCAAAAGCGTGGAGCGGCTGACCCCATTCCAAGAGAATATAGTTAGTAACGTCAACTACGTTGTTAATGGGACGCACCCCTGCTGCTTGCAACCGCCATTGCAACCAATTAGGTGAAGGAGCAATTTTTATCCCTTTGATCGAGGTTCCAATGTAAGCAGGACAAGCATGGGAGTCAGAAATATCTAAACTGAGGCGACTATCTTCAGTTGGTATGGATATCTCAGCGGAATGGGGTAAGTGTAGCGACCCTCCTGTCAAAGCCGCCACCTCCCGCGCCACTCCTACCATACTCAGAGCATCAGCACGATTTGCCGTAGCTGTTAAGTCTAAAATTACGTCGTCAAGACCTAACAAAGGTCGAACATCACTTCCCAGTTGCAGATTATCTTCACTAAAAATATGAATTCCTTCAGAATCTTTTTCTAAACCTAATTCTGTCAGAGAGCAAATCATTCCTTGGGAAGGCACGCCGCGCAATTTAGCTGGGCGCAGTTTCAGGTCAACGGTTGGCAGATAGGTTCCCACTGTTGCTACTGGTACGTAAATGCCAGCTTTGACATTTGCTGCTCCACAGACTATATTTAAAGGGTTTTCGGCTCCTATATCTACCTGACAAACGCTTAGTTTATCTGCATTGGGATGGCGCTGACACTCAACTACTCGACCAACTACTACGCCATCAGCTAGGAGGCGCAGGTCTTCAATATCTTCAACTTCAAATCCTGCTATGGTTAATGTTTCGGCTAGCTCTTGGGGAGTGAGGCTTAAGTCTACTAATTCCCCCAGCCAGTTTAAAGAGATCCGCATCTACTTGTCGCTTTTACCTATCTCAGCCTGACTATTTTAACTCTCTCCTCAAAAATTCAGTAGCTTATAAACTGTTTGCTTGAAAGTTTAGAGGTCAGGTAGTGATGGTTATATGAAGAACTGATGAAGCTATTTTTATTAGTTATTATGAGGTAAATACTCAGCTAATTATAGCAAAAAATCAGCCTTATTCCTGAAGTAAATAAGAGTATCTTTTTGTTAAAGTTATGGAAGCTTGAAATTGTTAGTCAAAGCGCGAGCAACACTAGATTGTAAAGCCAGATGAGCTACTGCCTAAACCCTTCCTGTTCCCACCCGAAAAACCCTACTAATGCCTTGGTTTGTCAAGCTTGTGGTTCCAAGCTACTCATGCGCGATCGCTATCGAGTAATGAAAACCTTGGGTAAAGGAGGGTTTGGAGCAACATTTTTAGCCTTCGACTTATCACTACCCGGTCAACCTTCTTGTGTGATCAAACAACTTCGTCCCTCAAGTAAAGATCCCGATATTTTCGAGATGGCGAAAGAATTATTCGAACGAGAGGCACAGACCTTAGGAAAAATAGGCAATCATCCTCAGATTCCAAGGCTACTAGACTACTTTGAGGATAATCAGCAATTCTATTTAGTACAAGAGTATGTTAGCGGTCACAATCTGCAGAGAGAAATAAAAAGGAATGGAACCTATAGCGAAGTAGCAGCCAAGCAGTTTTTGAGTGAAGTTCTACCAATTATTAAATATATCCATTCTCAGAAAGTTATACATCGAGATATTAAACCAGCCAACATAATTCGTCGCGAGCAAGACAGCCGACTAGTATTAATTGACTTTGGCGCAGTTAAAAATCAGGTTACTTCAACAACAATCGCTAGTAACAATCCTGAAACTGCTTTGACTGCTTTTGCTGTTGGTACCGCTGGTTTTGCCCCGCCAGAGCAAATGGCAATGCGACCTGTCTATGCTAGCGATATCTATGCTGTTGGCGCTACTTGTATTTATTTGCTGACAGGTAAATCCCCTAAAGACTTAGATGTCAATCCCTCCACCGGGGAAATAGTGTGGCACAAATATGTCAGTCTGAGTGAAAATTTTGCTCGAGTTTTAACAAAAATGCTGGAGGCTTCTGTCTACCAGCGCTATAAATCTGCAGATGAAGCCCTAGAAGCGCTTGCTCTCGAACCATACTTTGATACTTTATCTCAAGGGTTGAGCGGGAAAACTAGTTTGAGTAATAATCTCAGCAATAATGTAGCATCTTCTCAGTTTTGGGAATCGGCCACACCAGAATCGCCTACTATCTCGGAAAGAGCCAAGTTAGCCACAGCAATTCGCAACCGCAACAAGCGCAAGAATTTACACTTAGGTAACAATGTGGCTCTAGGGGAGAAAAAAGAGATTCCTAGTAATTACGCTCGTGCAACCCAAATCAGCAAAACCCCAATTAATCGCTACTCAAAAGTAGCCAAGAAAAGTCAGGCGAAAAAATTAGATGCTGATACTTTAGTTACTCAGTATTCTAGTGGCAGACGAAATTTTGCTCAACAGGATTTAAATCAACTCAATCTGGGCAAAGTCAACTTGTCTGGGATAAATTTCCATCAATCTAAGTTGATGAAAGTTAATTTTGGGGGAGCGAATTTGTCCGGTGCTGATTTTGGTAAGGCAAATTTAAATAGGGCAGTTCTGCGCAATGCCGATTTAAGTAGAGCATATTTAAGCTATACCAATTTAGGGAATGCAGATTTGCGAGGTGCAGATTTGAGTTTTGCCTATCTTAATCATGCTAATTTGAGAGGGGCAAATCTATGTGGCGCTAATCTAAGCAATGCCAAAATCGATCCGAATCAACTGGCGCAAGCTAAGACTAATTGGGCAACGATTATGCCCAGTGGTAAGCGAGCATTTTGGTAACTGGTCTTTAAAACAAATTTGTTAATGGATATTGGTTCTATTATTCAGGGGTATGCTCGAGGCTACTTTCTGATGGCCGATGAAAACGGTAAATTAAGTTGGTATTCTAGCCGTAACAGAGCCCTCATACCTCTCGACGATCGCTTTCGCTATCCTAAGTCCCTGCAACGTGTCTTGAACCAAAATCGCTTTAGTGTGGAGATTGATCGGGATTTTGAGACTGTATGCCAAGGGTGCGCGAATCGCGAAACTACTTGGATTTCTCCAGAACTGATAGATATATACTTAGCATTGAATCAAGCTGGCTGGGCTCATAGTTTTGAAACTTGGCAAGAAGATCGGCTAGCTGGGGCAATTTTAGGAATTGCGATCGGAGGTGCTTTTATTGGGGAATCGATGTTTTATCTTATTCCTGACGGCTCGAAAGTAGCAATGGTTAAATTAGTCGAACATCTCAGGAAACGAGGATTTATCCTGTTTGATGCTCAAATGCAAAATCCCCACTTAGCAAGGTTTGGTGCTTATAATATCAGCAATCGCGATTATCAAGTTTTGCTTCAGGAAGCATTGACACATCAGTGTATTTTTAAATAATAAGAAACCCCCTGCGATCGAACCCAGAGGATTTCTTAAATGGAGATTTAATCTGACTTTAGCCTTCGGCTTCGCTTTCGATATAGGTAAACAAAAGACCCATCACAGCAAAAGCGGCTATAGCAAGTAAAGGAACAAAAATTACGGGCAAATAAGAAGCTGCAAATGAAGCTCCGTATGATGCTGTCATATCTCTTCTGATTTTTAAACTAAAAGGTTAACCATTTGGATATTACTGCGAACTCTGCTTTAGTTGCTGACTTATAAAGATTCTTAACAAAAATATAGCTAAAAGCAGGTTACATTAAGGCTGTTTCAAGGATTTTATAAGATATAAGAGGAAATCGATACTGATGGACTTCATTCAAGCAGGTGGAGATCCCCAAATTGGGAATCTAGCGACTCCAATTAATTCCTCAGATTTGACCACAGCTTTTATCCGTAACTTACCAGCATACCGTAAAGGTCTGTCGCCTTTTCGTCGCGGTTTGGAAGTAGGGATGGCTCATGGCTATTTCATCTATGGACCCTTTACCTTCCTTGGTCCATTGAGGGACTCAGATTTTAGGAGTCTTGCTGGGTTGCTAGCAGCAGCGGGATTAATTGCAATTCTTACTATTGCTTTGTCTATTTACGGGGGTACTGGTAGTGGCAAACCTATAGCCACAGTTACTACACCTAATCCACCTGAAGACTTAGGTACGAAAGAAGGCTGGAGTGAATTTGCCAGTGGTTTTTTCATTGGTGGTTGTGGCGGAGCCTTTTTCGCTTATTTCCTTTGCAGCACGCCTTTTATAGCGCTACTTTTCAGTGGTAGCTAGTAGTCTTAACTGTAGATATATAAAGCCTCAAACAAAGCTCAGGGCAAACACTGGGCTTTGTTATTTGGTTGATTGCGGATTTTATAATATTTTTTAATATAAAGTAATGTTGGAATCGCAAAATAATGAAACAGCGCCTCACTAAACTGATTCAGGCTAAATCCTCGTTAGGGAAACTGATTATACCAGTTTTATTGCTAATTTTTTCTACTCTGCTCTTAGCCCCAGCAGCTGAAGCAGCAAGTATTTATAGTCTGCCCAAAGTTAGTGCTGGAGACTCTACTTGGGTATTAGATCCAGCGGAGGTAATTAGCCGCGCTAATGAAGGCAAACTCAACAATAGTCTAAAGAAGTTAGCACACGAAACTGGCAACGAAGTAAGAATGGTAGCTATTCGTCGCCTTGGTTACGATGAAAATATAGAAATTTTGACTAATGAGCTATTTGAAACTTGGTTTCCCACTGCAGAAGAACAAACTAACCAGACTCTAGTAGCGATCGATACCTTGACCAATAAT